>JAPLZG010000133.1 GCA_026395155.1 Candidatus Tayloriibacteriota bacterium
AAGATATTAAAAACAAAACTTCTCGATCTCACAAAACAAAAAAGAGATTAGCTATTAAACATGCACGTTTAGCTTTGAAGAGAAAACCTCAACCACAGGCAAAGAAAGTGAGAAAGTCTAAATAGGAGAGAATATCGAATAGTGCACCACAAGAGTATTTCCATTTTCTAATCGTTTTACTCAAGAAAATTAGGTCAAATATAGAATATAAAAAACAAGTTGGAATTTCGCGATGCGAAATTCCGACTTGTTTTTTATTATGTTTAGATGTAGCATATATTTAGAATAGATCTTCGTCAAGAAGTCGTATAAACACAAAAAAGGGAGAATAATCATGATAGTCGGCATAATCTCTGATACCCACAATGACAAAAATAACGCAATTCCTCACATTATGAAGGAATTCAGAAGGCGGGGAGTAAAGCAGATTGTTCATTGCGGAGATATTATTTCAGATCACGTCAAAGCGGAACTTTTTGATGATTTACCAGTAACTTGTGCACTGGTGGATGATCAGGGAGAAGAACCCGCATTTTTGGATCTATCAAATAAAAAACCTTCGAACTGGGAATTCACCAGGACAGGTAAAAGATTCACAAAAATATCTGAACTGAAGGCTTATGTTGGTCACAAGCTTAATCTGAACTTTCTCAGATTGACTGTGGAAAAATTCAATGAGATTTTAACTAATCTTCGTGAAAAATGCGATGGTCTCAGAATAGTCTTTGGTGGACATCTACATTTTCAAACTTACAAACAAGGACAACTCGTAAGTTTTATCAATCCTGGCGCCGTTGAAGACGCCTTGGGTTGGGGGTATGAATATGCCATTATGGACACTGAAAATTATCAGGTAGTATTTGGAAGAATTCTGCCAATACCTGATGATCGTCCTATATTTAGTATCGGTGTAATATCAGACAGTTTAGATATCACACATCGTGATCCAAATTATTGGGCACGCTTAGCTCAAGAATTCAAAAGTCGCGATGTTACAAAGATTATTCACTGTGGAAATATTGCAATTGAGGATATAGGAAGAAAGGAACTAAAGGACTTTTTTGTTTATTATGCAATCCGGTCTGATCAGACATATAAACATTCAATTCTTGTGAAGGAAGGTACGATTCCTGAAAACTGGAAAGTAATCTCTGAGACAAATTTGGACAAAGGTGCGACAGTAGAAATCAACGGCTACCGCTTCTACGTTCAACTCAATCTTGGCCTTGAATTCATAAACGTAAGCGAATACGGTATGGATTTGAAAGCCATGAAAATCAGAGATGCCTATCCAGAGACTGAGTTTGTGCTTTGCGGGTTTACTCGTGAGGCGCTGCTCGTCGAGGGGCAACAAGTCATCACCATTAATCCAGGAGATGTGAATACTGATCGGAGTTTTGTGGTTATCTGTCTTCCTCGGCATGAGATTACGTTTGGTCATGTACCTCACGATCCTTTGCCGAACGTTGTATAAAGTTAGCAGGTTGAATGATAACAATTTGTTCAACCAAAAGAGGGGAATACCACCCCTCTTTTTTTTAATTCATATTTTACAAAATTGATGTATAATATTCATATTATTAATTAATCAATAATTTTATGTGGTATATAATTTTAGTTGCAATCTTTTTTCTTGTAATATCAAGCGTTCGCCAAGTCAATCAATATGAAAGGGGAGTAAAATTTACTTTTGGTAAATTCACTTCAATTATGGAACCCGGATGGAGAATTGTTTGGCCAATTATTCAAGGTTTTCAAAAAGTAGATGTCAGAACAAAGGCTGTAGATGTTTCTGTAAGAGTAAATGCGGTTATTTATTATAAAGTCAGCGATGCAAATAAGGAGATCATAGAAGTAGAAGATTTTAGATATGCTATTTCTCAATATGCCCAAACTACAATGAGAAATATTGTTGGAGAAGTAACTTTGGATGAATTACTTTCAAGCAGAGACAAGATTGCAGATAGAATAAGAGAAATAGTTGATAAAGAAACGGATGCTTGGGGTTTAAAGGTTCAGAATGTTGACCTTAAAGATGTTAGTCTTCCAGCAGAGATGGAAAGAACTATTGGTAAACAAGCAGAAGCAGAAAGAGAAAAGAGAGCCGTAATTATTAATTCACAAGGTGAACTCGCAGCATCAGAAAATATTGCAAAAGCTGCAGAAATGCTTGCAAAAACACCCGGAGCTCTTCATTTAAGGACTCTTCAATCGATTAATGATATGTCTTCAGATCAAAGCAACACCGTTGTCTATATGGTACCAGTCGAAGCATTAAAAGCATTGGAAGGATTCATTAAAAAATAATTTTTTTTGAAAGTCACTAACAAAAAATCATTCGCCAATTTTGGCGAATGATTTTTAATTTCAACTTTTATAATTTTAATGATATTATATCTATAATATGATCCCGTTAGAGATGAAAACGGAAACGGATTGCAAATATGATAATATTAAACATTATAAGTTATTAACAAAATACGATAGTTAGTGCCAGTTGGACCGGCATTTCCTATCTCTAACGGGATGAATAAATTAATTTTTCTTGATACAGAAACAACAGGTAATGAAATTGGCAAAGATCGTTTATGCCAAATTTGTTATAAATATGATGGAAATTTAAAAACAAACTACTTCAAACCACCAATTCCAATATCAGTAAAAGCTATGAGTGTTACTCATATCACAAACAAGATGGTGGAAGATAAAGAACCTTTTGAAAAAAGCAAAACTTCAAAAGAATTACAAGCATTACTTAAAGATGGTATTTTGGTTGCTCATAATGCAAAATTTGATATTGCAATACTTGAAGCAGAAGGTCTCACAGTTTCCAATTATATTTGTACTTTGAGGATAGCAAGACATTTTGATGAAAATAATTTAATTCCAGAATATGGATTGCAGTTTTTGAGATATTTTCTTGATCTTGAAATCGAAGGTGGTGCTCATGATGCAGAAAGTGATGTAAATGTTTTATTTGCTGTTTTTCAAAGACTTTTAGCAAAAGTAAAAGAAAAAATACCGAACGAAGAAGAAGCAATAAATAAAATGATAGAAATTTCAAATAATCCAGTAATTTTCAAGAAATTTAATTTTGGTAAATATAAAGGGGAATTGGTTGAAGATGTTTTTAAAAAAGATCGTGGATATTTAGAATGGATGTTGAAGACCAAGCTCGCAGATGGAACAGATGATGAAGATTGGATTTTTACTCTGAAGCATTATTTGACCCAGTAGTAGATTTTGTCATTAAAAAATATATTTATCTAAATAAATTAAAATCATTAAAAATATTTACTTCTCTCGTATAGTTTAAGATTTGTGAGGGTTTTTCTTAAAACCCAATGACAAAATTCACTACTGGGTTGACATATGTATTATTGTTTGCTATTATGTATTTAGAAAGGTTGGAATTACCAACTTAATTTGTTCTCAAGTGTACTCAAACAAAAGGAGCTCCACAAAATGCATAAGGTCAAAAAAACCAAAGTAATTTGGACAGATGAAGAGACTCATTTGGCAACCAGTGAGGCCGTGAGACTTTCACTGAAAGATAGTGATTCTATCTGGCCATTTTTTGCTCAAGGACAGAAAGTTCTTCCTATCGATCGTCAACGCTGGATTACTGGCAAAAACAACATCAGCAAAGGACTTGTTGACAAGTTTTGTGAGCTTAGACAGGAAATTCTCGAACAGGGGGTTCCTTTCGAAGTTCAGATTGAAGGTCCTCCGACAATCAAGGAAGTACAGGTGGAACGTCCGCGTCAAGAGATCCTAGACACGATCACAAATGCGGAGCTGATGGAACTAAATGCAAGACGTTTAGCTACATTCGCTGGGAACATTGCCCTTTTCATGGACATGTTTTCAAAAATGATGGTCAAAGCGGATGTAAAACCACCACCCGTTGTCATCCAGGAACAACCTCCACAGGAAATCAAACCGAAGGTTACTGAACAGGTTGTTGCTCCAACCAGAAAGAAGCGAGTGCTTCTGTACGGCTTTTTGCCCGGACAGGAAAAAGAAATCCATGAAAGGAGTAAGGATTTCAACCTGGAATTGATGTTCCGAGAACACAAACGCCAATGCCACAACCTCCCTTACACCTGCAGTTGGTGTTTGGTGATGAACAAGATCAATCACCCTGCGTGGGATAAGTTGACCAAAAAATACGGTACGAACCGGGTCAAACTTATCGAGGGGGTCACTGCGGCTTTGAAAGAACTCGCAAATATCAACTCTCAAATTGGTATGGGGATTCAATAGGTCACGATTCGGTAGACACCACCCTCGACGTTCGCGTCGAGGGTGTTTTTTTTAATCAAAAAAATCCATAAATTTTTCCGGATCAATAGAAATTTGGTTTATTCTAATACTTAAATGTAGGTGAGGGAATTCAGCATAACCAGTTTGACCAGAAAGACCAATAACTTGTCCGGGCTTAACCAATTCACCAACGTTTACATTAATTTTTGACAAGTGCATATAGATAGTTGAAAGGCCGAGACCGTGATCGACAACAATACTCTTTCCATAAGTTTGATAATTTTTCGCAATACGAACAACACCACGATTCATAGCAACAACTTTTGTGCCAGCTTTGGCACGCAAATCTAAACCTTTGTGAGAAATATTATAAATCCCAGTTTGTCTAGTATAGCCGTATTCATCAGTGACAAAATGATCCGCGACTGGCCAAACAAATTTATCAGTCCAAAATGCTTTTTTACCAGTAAATGTTTTAGAAAGTTCTGTATTTTCTTTGGCAAGTTCAGAAACAACAGCTCTTTGATTGCTAGATGAATTACCACCAAGTTTATCTGGAACAGCCATCGGTTCTACTTTTTTGGTCCTTTCATTTACCGTGAGATTATTTTTAATTATTTTGCCACTAGTGAGAATTACCGAAACTTCATAAATATTTGATTTTTGATAAAGATCAACAGCTAAAAATGCAGTTGGTTTATTATTATATAAAAATATATTTAACGACTTTTTATCATAAGTAATATTTTTAATTTCAGAAATTTTTACATTTTCGAAAGTTATTATCACTGGTTCACCTTGAATAACAGTGCTTGGTTTTAAAACAAATAATGGGGTAGTTGTCGAAGAAGCATTAACACATTTTGTTAATGAAAATATAAATATAATAATCAATATTTTTAAGGCAAATTTCTTCATAGATACATTATACTATTTTTATAAACATTTGTTTTTTCGGTTTTCGCCCTTATGAATTCTAATAATTGCCTTTGTCACCGCAACCCTATCAGATTTTGAATTACGAAACATGTGTATTTGTCATTCCCGCGAAGGCGGGAATCCA
>JAPLZG010000080.1 GCA_026395155.1 Candidatus Tayloriibacteriota bacterium
ACAACCGTCGACCCCACCAAAGTCTCAACTACCAGACCCCCGCAGAAGTATACTTTAACAATATTATTTAATTATTTAGTCCAAGACTTTGCTATCTAGAAACTCTCATGTAATTGTCTAGACAAACGGTACCACCTTAAGACATCCTGCCCAACGAACTAGTTGCGAGAGTAACAAAGCTTGTTGAGGGAAAATAGGGTACTACTTCGCTATCAATCAATTTGTGAAATATAAACTAGAGGTTATCAAAATGGAATCAGAATTCAATCAAGGTGCCGATATAGAATTCGTGGACAAAATGGATTCTAAAACAGAAAATCAAATAGAAAGAGGGTTCAATTTAAATGAAGGCTATATTCAGCTGCCCATAACCATTGATCATTTGCCTCCAAAGCTAGATGTTCTAAATTATGAATTATTACTAAAGGATGAGCTTCATTGTAGCCTTGTTTGTATTAAGAATCTGACAAACAAATATGGTCCTGACATAGAGAAAAAGATTATTGATTTATTCAATGATTTTACATTAAATTATGATATAGCTCTCGTAAATTTTCATAATGAGTTTAGACTTGTCCACAGGAAAGAGAGAGTGAGTGTAATTGCCATGTGTAATATATCAAATATTGACATTTTTTATAAATTGTTAAATGAAAAATTAGGGATTAGTGAGGTTATACCGCCCATGCATGTGACACTATACACCCTTCAGCCCAACATGGGCATAGGCGTAAACACTGACTCGGAGCTGCAGGCAACAGAAATTGTTTCCCCAGATGCTATCTATATTGATTCTTTAAATGGGACAAAAAAATGAGCGCAGAAAGACCAGATATCAAAATGGAGTTCGTAAGACATGGTGATCATGATCAGTATAATCAGATACTTGAAAACAAGGACTTGCCGCTGGTGGATGAATCTATCGAGAAACTACGAGAGCTAAGAGAAACTTTGGGTATTAAGCCCGAAACTACTGCTGCTTGGTCTGGCGATAACAAACGTTCAATAGATACTTGCAATATTCTACTCAATCATCAGGAACAAGATGAAATAGAGGGGCTCGAAAAAAACTATAAAATTGCAATTGATCCAAATCTGCTTTACAAAAAAAATGCCAATTTTAAGGATTTTAAAGATTATCTAGGATTACCTGAAGAACAAAAAAAGGTCTTCAGAGCTATTGTTGAACATTCAGAGGAGTTTAAAAGAGCAACAGGTAGTGACTTTACCTCTTACGCTGATCTGTGTAATGCTGTGGTTGATTATGTAATAAAATACACACGTGTACTCGATAGGTGGGAAAAGATTAGCTTTAAATATAGTACTCAATCTTTATTTAGAATTTTTTGTGCTAATGAATATTTCTATTCTTCTTTTCGATCGCTTGTTGAGCTAGTTTTAGGTGGTAACGAAGCGAGGGATAAATATGTCAGTTGGTATGAGGATAATTTTGAAAGAAATGAAGACAGAAAACATGAAGAGCAGTCTGTTACCATTTCTCGAAACAACGTTGGACTTATTTCAATTGTTATTAAAGATTCGTACGGTGAAATTAGTATTAATCTTGATCAATTAACAATAATAAAAAGTATGCTGGAAGATGGCTTGCTATGACCAATCTGGACTTTATTTAAATATTCTTGTCGTGAGGTTGACAAAATAACAAGCATAGACCACAATAAAACATAAATAACTTAACTAGGGAGGTGAATAAGATGGATAAAATTAAAGTAGCGATAATAGGGGTTGGAAACTGCGCCAAAAGTTTAATTGAAGGTATCCACTTTTATTCTCAAAACCCCCAAGAGACAGTTGGATTAATTCACCCGACTGTTGGTGGGTACTCAATTTCTGATATTGAAATTGTTGAGGCTTTTGATGTAGATGAAAGGAAAGTGGGTAAACTTTTGCATGAGGCCGTCACAATGGAACCAAACCGAACAATGATCATCTCTGAGATCTCGCCATCCAAGATCATTGTTAAGCGTGGGCCAACTCTTGATAGTATCATTGACGAAAATCGAAAGTATTTTATTCACGAGTCCAATAAGCCTTCTGTTGATGTTGCCGCCACTCTGAAACAAAGCGGGGCAGAAGTTGTATTAAATTATTTGCCAACTGGTAGTGATGAAGCAGCATTTGCATATGCACAGGCTGCATTAGATGCAGGTTGCAGTTTTATTAATTGCATGCCAACAAAGCTAGGACGAGACGAAAAGTGGATAGCCAAATTCTCACAAAAAGGTTTAGTGCTTTTAGGTGATGATATTAAAAGTCAGCTTGGTGCTACAATTGTTAATCGTTCTATCCTCGAACTCTTTAAGCGTCGCGGTTTCAGGGTCACTCAGTCAGATCAAACCAATTTTGGAGGAAACGCTGACCACCACAATCTCCACTACCGTCCAGATGCTAAAGAAGAATGCAAAGAGACTTCCTTAGGCAGTGTTCTGTCCAAGGAAGATGTGAAACCAAATGCCAGAATGATCTATACCGAAAAAAATTATGATCACAAGAGAGCGTCCCTCTTTGTTATGGGAGAAATGTTCGGAAAAGTACCTGCATCTGTGCAGGTAATTCTAGACGATGAAGATAGCCCAAATAGCGGAGGTATTGTTGTTGATGCAATAAGAGCCGTAAAAGTTTTGATCGATAAGAATGTTGTAGATAGGGCTGCCGAAATAAGCGCTTCCATAATGAAAGCGCCTTATAAACAAATGTCCGAGGAAGACTCATATGGGGTATTTTCGGAAATTACCAATTAGAACGAATTGTATACTTTTTTAGTATTTATTATTTTATCAACTAAGACTTTTCTTCGAGTTGCGGTCTTGTTTTATGAAGATTCCCACCAATCTCGCAAAAAAGTTTAAAGTAATATTCCAGCGGGAGCTCTAAATCCATTACGTCCTTTTTGAACTCACTTGATATATGTTTTCTGTCGGATAGCATCTTTATTATTTGATTTGGAGTCATTATTTCGAGCTCATCCCAGGTTGAGTATCCTTTTATTAGAATAATACATCTAGCGAGTCTTGTGGCATATTTCTTGATATATCGAAGCTTGTAATCATTTGTATATTTATTCGAGTAGTATACTGCTCTTACCAGCTGTAAGTATTCAACAGATCGAATAAAGATACTTTTTACATACTGTTCTCTGGTTACATTATGGTATTGGTCAATTAAGATCTTATTATTTCCATAAACACACAAGCCCTTTGTTACATACTCTAGGACAAACTCTCTTGTATAAAACGAAAGGTCATTGTTAATTTCTTTGTTTGTATATAAATGAAAATCAATATTCTCAAAATATTTTTGCAGATATAAAAACAAGGGGGAGATATCTATCTTTTCGTCTTTGATTACAATTGTCATATCTGTATCGAAAGTGTCAATCTTATGGATTTTTTTATAGATAGAGCCATACAAATATACACATGTGATATTTTTCGCGCATGGCAGTTTTGAAATATCAGCACTTGTTTTCTCTAGAGCGATATCGACTAATCGGTTAACCTGATGAATTGATTTCATAAATATTTCATAAGCTTTCTTAAGTTCTAGCTTATTAAATGCAATAATATCTAGAGCATTGCTATAGGGGTACCAATCAACAGAATCTAGGTCATGCCAATCAGTAGGATGCGGGGTCAGCTTAGTTTCAACACTGAACACATTTATATACAAATCTTTATGCATAACTTGTTTTTCATCTATGTCATAACTATAACTATCTGTAGCGCATAGATCTATATATCTAAGTTGGTCGTATTCGATTCCAACTTCTTCTTTTATTTCACGATAAGCGGCATCAATCTGACTTTCTTCTGACTCTAATTTTCCTTTTGGAATCCATACCTCTCCATTTGTATGCTTAATGAGTAGCACCGAGACAGCTGAAGATTTCTTATCTAAATGAAAGATAAATCCTCCCGAGGAAATCTTTTTTATAATTTCTTTTGCTGTTTGAGTTTCTTTGTTCATTTTTTAATCCTAATTGACAAAAATTATTAGTATTCTAATATTATAATTTGTTTTATTATAAATTTGTGCTAGTGCTTTGTCAATTTCATGCACTGGCAGAGTACGTTGGTAACAACTTTTGTTGTTTTTCTAATGTAATCTCAAGATACTCAAAAGGTGTCAGGTAATCAAGAGTTTGGTGTGGTCTCTCAAAATTGTATTCGACCAACCACTCTGTCAAGGCTTCA
>JAPLZG010000018.1 GCA_026395155.1 Candidatus Tayloriibacteriota bacterium
AATGAAAAACTGAAAGAGTATTTGATCTTCTACAATACGAAGCGTGTCCATTGTGCATTCAAAAACAAATTGACTCCATTTGCTGTTCTAAACAAGTCAGAGTATTATTTGAGTAAATTATCAGTAGAGTGCAAAAATGGGTGGGGTTATTCATGTTATTGCAAAAAAGAACAAAAAGAGTAATATAAAACCTACGGATTATTTTTATCTTTTATATTTGATTTTTAATATTTAATTTTGAAACATGTCATTTTTTACACGAAAACTAGGAATTGATTTAGGAACAGCGAATACTTTAGTGTTTGTTCCTGGAAAAGGCGTGGTTCTTTTTGAGCCATCTGTTGTTGCTGTATCTGAGCAAGACAATAAGATTATTGCTGTTGGAGTTGAAGCAAAAAATATGATTGGAAAAACTCCAGATAGTATTATTGCATATCGTCCAATGAAAGATGGGGTGATTGCGGATTATCGAGTTACTGAAGCAATGCTTAGATATTTTATAGATAAGGCTCTCGGAAAATGGAATATTTTTAAGCCAGAAGTTATGATTTCTGTTCCTGCTGGTGTGACCTCTACGGAAAGAAGAGCTGTTGTTGAAGCAGCAATTAAAGCTGGAGCTAAAAATGCTTATGTTGTTAAAGAACCAATTCTTGCAGCTATTGGTGCAGGTATTCCGATTTATGAACCAATGGGACATATGGTAGTGGATATTGGAGGAGGTACAACGGACGTAGCTGTTATTTCACTTGGAGGAATTGTTTCTTCAACTTCAGTAAAATGTGCTGGAAATAAAATAGACTCTGCTATTGCAGACTATATTAAAAAAACATTTAATCTTGCTATTGGAGATAAAACAGCTGAAGAAATAAAAATAAAAGTTGGAAGTGCTGTTCCTCTGGAAGAAGAATTCTCACTTACAATAAAAGGTAGAGACTTTTTAACAGGGCTTCCTCGTTCAACAGAAATAAAAACAAATGAAATTGTAAAAGCTATCGCAAAAGAATTAAAAGATATGATAAAAGCTATTAAAGATGTTTTACAAGAAACTCCACCAGAGCTCGCTGCTGATATTATTGATAAAGGAATTATTATGACAGGAGGATCTTCTCAGCTTAGAAATTTGCCTGAACTTGTCTTTAGAAGGACTGGTGTAAAAGCTGTAATGGCGAAAGATCCTATTTATTGTGTTGCAAAAGGGACGGGTATTGCTCTTGAACATTTGGAGACGTACAAAAAATCAATTATAGCGAAAAGATAATTTGTTGTAATTGTTCTAAATGTTGTAGATGTTGTAATTGAAGAATACAATGGGCGGATTTTGCTTCGCAAAATCCGCCTTTAAACTGGCCAGATATTTATCCTTGCATTTATTTGCTATATATGATATAATACTAGTATGTTCAGAACGTGTGTTTTGACTTACCTAGTATGAGCGAGGTTTAACTGCTCAAAAGGTGTCGCTCGATGAGTGACACTAAGTTCATTGACAACGATGTTGTCAAAAGGGGTTCAAGATGAGTAAGCATAAATGTGATGACATTAATCATTTCATTACAGCAGAGGCCAGTGGTGGTTCCGTTGTGATTATGACGAAGGCTCCAATTGCGAAGGTTCGACTTCTCGGCACAAGTGGAACCGCAGACGTCGACCTTTATAAAGATAGTGATCGTATCACCATCTTTGTTGAGAAGGGGAAGCGTGGCATTGTCGCCCTCTCCGCTTCTGCTGGAGACATCTATGCTCGCGGACTTTTCGAGATCAAATGGGTTGGTCAGAATAATGATAAGATCTGGCTCAACCTTGATAACGATATTTCCTCCAAAAATGGGATGTCGGAAAATGGGTTTGATATTGAGGCAGAATACATTGATAAGAAATCCAATTATCGTATTCCTTTTTGCTTCTGGAATGAAGGTCTCATCATAGAAGCTTTTGCAAAAAAGAATCTCCATAATTACCGCCGTTATCACAATATCTGCGCCGATGGCAATGTTTTTTGTCGGTACATCGTCGGCGATGCTGACGTGAACGATTTGGAAACAGCGGCAAATCAGTGTCGGCTCGACACAGATCCCGATTTCCGCAGGGAAGTTGCTCGTGATCTTGTGAACAGTCGGAACCTTTTCGTCAGTTGGACGAGGAAGGATCTTGTACATATGTTGGAGACTGAAAAACTCCGTGGGGACATTCAGGCACGAGATGCCGATATCAAGAAGTTTGTTGATATTTTTGGAAGAATTATTAAAATCTTGAATATGAAGGGGTACTGCAAAAGGGGCAAAAAGCTGACGGCTATCAGTCGTCTGGTCTCTAGTCCACCTCTTCTTTCGGGAAGCACGCTTGCGGTCAAATAGATTCGTAGGCTCAACACTGCATGTTCGTTACTTTTTTCCCGCAAGGGGATTTAGTGACGAACGTGCAGTTTTTTCTTGCAAAATAATGAGTATTAAACGAATATATTTTGTTAGACCCCGTTAAACTTTCACAAAATATTAATTAATATTAAATGATTTTAAAAGACAAAGTATACAATAAGAATTAGATTTTATTTTCAAAAAGTTGTACGGGGTTCTGTTTTCCTAAGCACTAGTCCGTATGACCTTGGTGTTTGGGGTAATTAATAAATAAACAATACCAATATACTAATGGTACCTGCCCGCAGTGCTACAGCGTTGCAGGCGGGCGAATACAACGAATGGATACGAATAAGAAAAAATTGGTGCAAGTCCATATGACTTTGGTATTAGGCTAATTATGATGTATTATATTTGTATGGAACTTTTTACAAAAGGAAACACTTTACATCATGCATATTGCATTATTGGTAATTCAGAAAAAATAATTTTAGATCTGCAAAAAATTCTTAAAAAAGAATTTGATTTTCCGATTAGTGAAAATCCAGATTTTTGGTATGGAAAATACGATATTTTAGATATTGAAGATAGTAGAAAATTGAAAGAATTGCATTTAAATAAACCAACCGTTCATAATAAAAAAGTTTTTGTCGTTAGTACAAATTTTATTACTGAAAAAGCACAAAACGCGATGCTCAAGCTTTTTGAGGAGCCATCTGGTCAGACACACTTTTTTTTAATAATGCCTTCTGCACAAAATATTATTCCGACATTAAGATCTAGGATGATTATTTTGGAACATGATTTCTGTCATTCTTGCGAAGGCGGGGATCTAGGAAATCGGGGATGGATTCCGGCCTCCGCCGGAATGACAGAAGGAAAAAATTTTCTAAAAGCTTCAGTCAAAGAAAGAATGGAAATGATTAAAGGACTTATGGATAGCATTTCCCACGAAAAGCCCAGAGGCCTCGTGGCTAGTGATGAAGAAAAAAGTAAGATGGAAGTAGTTAAACTAATAAATTCAATTGAAAATGAATTTCTTCTGCGTCAGTCTACACCAAGTTTGCATAAGTCAGCGAATCTCCTAGAGAATATCGAGAAGGTGAGACAGTATGCAAGTGACGGTTCGCCATCTCTCAAAATGCTACTAGAATATTTAGCGATAATTGTGCCGGCAGACTAACGCTGACTTAGCGCAGAAAAATACAGAGATAGATGAACATACTTTGTTTTTTCTGTCTTTGCGAAGGTATCCCTGAAGCAAACCATCTGTTCTGTCATTCCCGCGAAGGCGGGAATCCAGAAGAATCAAAACTGGATTGCCACGTCATCAAGCTTCCTCGCAATGACAAAATTCGTTTAGACACTATTCATTTTTTTTGATATCATTAAGTTATAATTTAATTATTAAAAAATTAATCATTTTAAATATATGGCATATGATTTTAAAGTTTTAAAAGAAAAAGTAAAAGGTGTAGAGGAGTGGCTTAAGAAAGAATATACTGGCTTGAGAACTGGGGTTGCTAGTCCTTCTATTTTGGATGGTATTTTGGTTGAGAGTTATGGTGCAAGATTACCAATAAATCAGGTTGCAAATATCGGTATCGAGGATGCAAGAGTTATCAGAATTAGTCCTTGGGATAAAAGTCAGTCAAAGGCAATTGAGAAAGCTATTATGGTAGCAAATTTAGGTATTTCTCTTTCCGTTGATGATAAAGGCGTTCGTGTATTTTTCCCTGAGCTTACTACAGAGAGAAGGGGTTTACTTATAAAGACCGCAAAAGCAAAGCTAGAAGATGCAAGAGTTAATCTTCGAGGTATAAGAGAAGAAGTCTGGGGTGATATTCAAATAAAAGAAAAAGAAGGTAAAATGACAGAAGATGAGAAATTCAGAAATAAAAATGATATGCAGAAGGTAGTTGATGAAGCAAATAAAGCTTTGGAAGTTTTACTCGAGAAAAAAGAGAAGGAGATTAACAGTTAAACATAAATGACAATTGTATTATTTTTAATAATTCTTGCTGTTTTAATTTTTGTTCATGAACTTGGACATTTTGTATCAGCAAAACTTTTTGGTATTCGTGTGGATGAATTTGCAGTTGGTTTTCCGCCAAAGATTATTGGTTGGAAAAAGGGGGAGACAAAATATTCTTTAAATCTTATTCCTTTTGGTGGATACGTAAAAATATTCGGAGAAGATCCTAATGAAGAATCTATAAATGGCGAAGATAGTAAAAGAAGTTTTGTAAATGCAAAAAAATGGAAACAAGCAATAGTTTTACTTTCTGGTATTTTTATGAATCTTGTTTTCGCATGGCTCTTAATTTCAACTTCTTTTAATATCGGACTTCTCACTTCGATCGATGATAAATACAAAGATAGAGCAGAGAATACTGTGACTATGATCACTTCGATAAAAGATGGATCCCCAGCACAAATAGCTGGATTAAAGATGGGAGATAAAATTTTGAATATTGAATCTGGAAAGACAAAAATTTTGATGCCAAACACCACTGATATACAAAATATTATTGCTGAAAGTTTGGGAGAAATAAAAATAGATTACAAAAGAGGAAATGGGACGAGTACTACTAATATTTTGGCTTTAAGTGGTGTTGTAGACGGTAAAAAAGCAATTGGTATTTCTATGGATTTTGTTGGTACTGTAAAATTTGGTTTTTTTGAATCTTTTGTTGAAGGTTTTAAATTAACAATAATTGAAACAAAAAATATCGCTGTTGGACTTTATCATTTTATTGTCGGAGCTTTTTCTGGACAAAATGGAATACTTGCACAAGTTTCTGGTCCTGTTGGAATAGTTGGAATGGTAGGGGATGCCAGAGAATTTGGAATATCTTATTTATTTGGTTTTATTGCGATGATTTCAATTAATCTTGCTATGTTAAATTTGGTGCCATTTCCAGCTCTAGATGGAGGAAGAGTTTTATTTGTAATTATTGAAGCAATTATAAGAAGGAGAATTAAGCCAGCGATTGCAAACTGGACAAATACAATTGGCTTTGCACTTTTAATTCTTCTTATGGTTTTTATTACATACAAAGATATTGTGAAGTTGATTAGATGACAAAAA
>JAPLZG010000130.1:0-485 GCA_026395155.1 Candidatus Tayloriibacteriota bacterium
TCATTTACTCAACAATAAATATCGTAAATCATTGAATTATAAAAATGCCTATGAAGTTGCTTTGGAAAGAGGTATTATAAAAGGAGTTCCTAGTATTTCATTATCAGAAGCGATTGCATTTCGGTAGAGAATTTACCAAAAGTCAGACTTGACTTTTAAGTAGATAAGTATATAATTGTAAATAGATAAAAAGTACAAAACGTAGGAGAATCTACAGAAAAGAGGTTTGGCATGGATAAAATTAAACATCATTGCCCGTGTTGTGGTTTACCAGCTGAACTTCCGGATGAAGGTCCGAGAAGTAAGACGAGATGTCCATACTGTGACCGGCTGTATGTCAGAGGTGTGTGCCCGGATGATTTTAATCACGTTTGTGACTGTGATACTAAAAGGTGGAGTAGTTCTGACTTCGGAAGAATGGACTAGCGCAATAAGGACGAGGACGTGTTTTACGACCTCGTCCTCTTCTTTTGCATATTTTTTAC
>JAPLZG010000130.1:507-2979 GCA_026395155.1 Candidatus Tayloriibacteriota bacterium
CTCAATTTTATTTATCACAGGGCAAGCAGAGAAGATGGTTTGCCACGCTCCGCTCGCAAAGACGGAAACGGACAGAGGGATTTCGCGCACCACAAGAGTACTTCCATTTTCTAATCGCTTCGCTCAAGAAAATTAGGTCGAGCGAAATCCCTCTTTGTATTTTCCTGTGCTTTAGACTTTAAGCTTTTGACTTTTGACTTTTGACTTGTCTTATCTCGCATACTCTATCACCCTCGTCTCCCTAATCACCGTCACCTTAATTTCTCCCGGATATTTTAATTCAGCTTCGATTTTTTCTGCCATATTTCTCGCTAGATTTTTTGCTTCGATATCTGTAATTTGTTCTGGAGTAACAAAAACTCTTATTTCACGTCCAGCTTGCAGTGCGTATGACTTTTCAACTCCTGGGAAACTATTTGCAATCGCTTCAAGCTCTTCAAGTCTCTTTAAGTAATTTTCAATACTATCACTTCTTGCACCTGGTCTTCCTCCTGAAATTGAGTCTGCTGTTTGAACAATAACAGATTCTAGACTTTCATAAGGATATTCCTCATGATGAGATTGCATTGCTTTTATAACTTCTTCATTTACTCCAAATTTCTGTAATATTCTTTTACCAATTTCGACGTGAGTACCAACAACTTCATGGTCGAGTGCTTTTCCAATATCGTGTACAAGAGCAGCTGTCTTAGCCAATTGAACATTTGCTCCAACTTCTGCAGCGATCATTCCTGCAAGGTGAGACATTTCAACTGAGTGTTGCAAGACATTTTGTCCATAACTTGTTCTGAAATGTAGTCTTCCGAGAATAGAAATAACTCTAGGATCAAGATTTATTACACCACATTCATACGCAGCCTGTTCACCCTTTTCTTTTATAATTTTATTTATATCTTGTTGTGCTTTTTCAACTATTTTTTCAATTTTTGCTGGTTGAATTCTTCCATCCATAAGTAAGTTTTCAAGAGCAACTCTTGCGACTTGTCTTCTGATTGGATCAAAAGATGAAATAGTTATAAGACCAGGGGTATCGTCAACTATAACTTCAACTCCGGTAACTCTTTCAAAAGCTTTAATATTTTTTCCTTCTTTTCCAATAATTTTTCCTTTCATTTCATCTGAAGGGATACTCAAAATTGTTGACATAATATCAGGAGAGACTGATGTAGCAAGTCTTTGAATAGAAGTGGTAAGAATTTCTCTTGCTCTGTGTTCAAGTTTTTCTTCACCATTTTCTTCAAGTTTTTTCATCCTTCCTAAAAGATCTTCTTCATATTTTATTTCCATTGATGAGAGAAGCTTGTTTCTAGCATCTTCTTCACTCATTTTTGCCACAGCCAAAAGCTCGGTGTTTTTTTGCACCTCAATTTTTTCTGCTTTTTCTCTAATTTCTTTTATCTCGACAATTTTTTGCTTGATATTTTCAATTTCTTTATCGATTTCAAGCTGTCTTGTATCTAAGAAACCCTCTTTTTTAATAAGTCTATCTTCTGTTTGCTTAAATTTTTCTTCTTTTTGTTTAGTCTCTTCTTTTATTTCCTTCATTATTTCAACAGATTTTGTTTCTGCTTCAATAACTATTTTCTTTGCTTTTTCTTCTGCTGATAACATCGCTTGTCTGATTTCAAGTTCCATAGAACCTTTCTTACCAAGAGATATTATGAGTCGTAGAAAATAACCTAATGCAATGCCCAAAAGGCCTGCAAAGGCTGCAATAAGTGCTACTATTTTTAATGACATATTATGCGAAAAAGATTTCGCCTTTTAGACTTTAGAAACTAGATTTATTTTTGTTGTATCAAAACGATTTTTTAAAAACATATACTTGTTTAAAATCTGTAAAAACGGAACCTCTTTAAATTAAATTGCTAACGTAGTAACAATACAGCATTTTTGCTTTAAAGTAAAGGAAAAAGATGAATATTGAATATGGAATGTAGAATGTTGAAAAAAGAGGGGGTTTCGCTTCGCGAAACCCCCTCTTTTTGTATTTTTTTACCATATTGACCTAATTTTCTTGAGTGCAACGATTAGAAAATGGAAATACTCTTGTGGTGCAACATTCCATATTCAATATTCATCCCTAAATGACTTTATCCACAATCCCATACTTTTTCGCCTCTTCTGCTGACATATAATAATCACGATCGGCATCTTTTTCTATCTGAGCTACTGGTTTGCCAGTGTTTTCTGACATTATTTTGTTTAATTTTGCTTTGAGCTTAACTATTTGTTTTGCTGTTATTTCAATATCAGTAGCTTGTCCTTGTGCGCCACCCATTGGTTGGTGAATCATTATCTCAGAATTTGGTAATGAAAATCTCTTACCTTTTTTACCAGATGAAAGCAAAAGTGCTGCTGCTGATGCTGCCATTCCCACACAAACAGTGGAAACATCATTTTTTACATGATTCATTGTATCCAAGATTGCAAGAGCCGCAGTAACAGAACCTCCAGGAGAATTTATGTAAA
>JAPLZG010000109.1 GCA_026395155.1 Candidatus Tayloriibacteriota bacterium
AAGTACTCTTGTGGTACAACGGGATGACCCCAGTCAAATAAAAAATCAATTTGACGGGGCAGGCAGAAAGAAAGAACACTTCTACGAACTAGACACCCTAAATAAACTTTCAAAAATTCTCAGAAAAGAAAAGTGGCTTAAAGGTGCAATAGACTTTGAACAAGAAGAAGTCGCTTTTGAACTTGATGAATCCGGCAAGCCGATAAGAATCTATAAAAAAGAAAGACTCGACACACATAAGCTCGTGGAAGAATTTATGCTTCTTGCGAATAAAGAAGTTGCAGAGTTTGTATATAAACACGAGAAAAAAACAGGAAAACTCTTCCCTCTCCCATATAGAATTCACGATCTCCCAGATAAAGATAGAATTGCAGAACTTTCCATTTTTGTAAAAGCTTTGGGGCATGAACTTATCATTGGTAAAAATGGTTCAATCACTGGAAAAGATATGCAAGCTCTTTTTGCGCAAGTTGAAGGAAAAGCTGAAGAAGCTTTGGTAAAAACTGCAGCAATCCGCTCAATGGCGAAAGCAATTTACTCTGTAAAAAATATCGGACACTTTGGTTTGGCTTTTGAATATTACGCTCACTTCACATCACCTATCAGAAGATATCCGGACCTTTTGGTACATAGAATTTTAAATAAAATACTTATAGGAGAATCTGTCGGTGAGAAAAATTTTGCTTTTTATGAAAATGCTTCACGACACAGCACTGATCAAGAAATTAAAGCTTCCGAAGCAGAGCGAGAAGGAAGAAAATATAAACAAGTAGAATTCATGCAAGATAAAGTTGGTAAAACTTTCGATGGTCTTATTACCGGTGTTACAGAATGGGGTATTTATGCCGAAGATACTGAAACAAAAGCTGAAGGAATGATTAAGCTTTCTTCACTAGGAGATGACTACTATGTTTTGAATCCTAAAAAATATGCAATTGTCGGTGAAAAGACAAAAAGAACTTTCACCCTCGGCCAAAAAATCAAAATCAAACTCGTTTCTACAGATTTGGATAGAAAGACGATGGATTATGAAGTGGTCAACTAGAGAATATTGAATATAGAATGTTGAATATTGAAAGCAAACGGGATACTAAATTAATTATCTTAATTATTTGGTTTTTTTGCCTTAATAAAATAATTTAATCCATCATAATAGATGTCGCTTTTTTCTATATCGACAAAACCAACTTCTTGCATTATTTTAACCAATTCTTCTCCTGATATATTTTTATGGTCAGGATCATCGACAAGAGCTTTCTGTGACTCAATTGCAATTTCTAAATGTTCTTTATATCTTATTTTATCTTCATCTGATATATTTTTTAAAATAAAATCTCTTAATTTAATAGAATTCGTGTCTGAATGTGGTCCTGACACCAGAAGGACACCACCCGCTTTTAATAATCTTAAAAACTCAGACAAGTATTTTTTATGATCTCCATTTTTTAAATGGTACAAAACATTCATCGCAGAAATAGCGCCAAATTCTCCTTCGCTAAAATCAGTATCAAAAATATCTTGAGAAACTATTTTATAATCAACGTCCTCTCGAAATTGAATCAGTTGTCGTCGACAATACTGAAGCATGTTTTCATTTCTATCTAAAGCAACCACTCTTCTTTCTTCCTTAAGCAAATCAAAAGAAGCATTTCCCGTACCTGCACCAAAATCTAAAACCCATTCTCCATATTCTGTGTTTTGAAGAATATTTTCTACATGCGCTTTTTTAAGTTCTTGATACGGAAGAAAAACACCCGTCATTACGTTATAAGCTCGAGCATATCTTTCGTATTTTTTATCAATCTTTCTTTTTTCTCCAAAGAAATCTTGTATCACAATCGTGAGAGATCTATTTCCTTCTGAATATCTAGCTAATTGTTCAAATCCTAAATGATCTAAAACCAAATTTAGAGACTTTGGATTATCATCACCGATCTTTCCTATAACATATTTATATTTTTCTGAAAATCTTTTCTTGATCTCTTTAGATAACTCTAAAGGTACCCTTCCATTTCTAAAAATTTCATCTATACAAATCTGATGATATACAATTACATCTTTATCTTCTAATTTTTCACCTTTATATTTTATTGTTTTTAATTTCTCTAAAAATAATTGTTGTTTAGGTATTCCTCCGGTTAGTTTTAAAGAACTTAATAATGCATAACTAGCCAAACGACCAGTATCACTATCAACTAATAAAATAAGGCCGTCTTCTTTCAACATTTCTTTTAATAACTCTACATCAGTAATGGTGCTTAAATATCTCCCTTCATCTTTATCTTGTTCAACATTCCCCGTCCTTAAGTATTTATTTTGTAATTCAATAACAGAATTAATTTCTTTGTCAGATATTTCACTACTAGGAACTATATAAAAGGGACTTCTTTTTGCAACTTTTTCTTCTAAAGATTCTATATTATTTGACATAAATTTATTAATTTATTTCGCCACCACTACTGCTTCCTCAAACTGTATTGAAAGCAAACGAGATACGCCATCTGCACCCATTGTGACACCATAGATAACACCAGCGCGGGACATTGTTTCTCTGTTGTGAGTTATGAGA
>JAPLZG010000071.1 GCA_026395155.1 Candidatus Tayloriibacteriota bacterium
ATAACCGTTTTTAGCTTCATAAAACTCGCATTGTTTTGCCACCGTGGCGGTTAAACTCGGTTGGCATCCATTAAAGGATTCATAATGCTTCACAAATATAACAAAATAAACCGTCTCTAGTATGATAACCCATTTTGTGTTTACTTATAATAAACAAAGAATGGTGGTAATTTACACCACCTTATTCATAATCAGGGGTCGCTGGATCGTTCCCATCTGGTCCCACAAGAAAATCAACCAGTTGCAACTTTTATTTTGAAGAATATGAGATTTTTGGCAGAGTTGCAACCAGGGATAATCATATTTATAGAAATTACGATTTCCTTTAATATTCCAGGAGGTTATCTAAAAATCATCCACCAAATTAATTCAAATGGATTTTTGGTTATTAAAACACTGCATCCTCCTCTGCTTCTCATCTGTTAAATAACCGTTCCTTGATTTAAAAGTCTGTCGGAGAATAATCAGAAAGCCCAGGAATGGAAATCGGATTTTAATGAAAACAGTCCTCATAAGGCTCTTGGATATAAACCTCCAATGTCTATTTTAGATGGCAAGAATTATTGACATCCTCCCAATGTAGAACTGTCAGAAAAATTTGAGGACCTCAGATCGACCTTCTGCCTGTTATTTTTGATGAATGAAATTATTTTCTCCATTCAATCCTATCAAAAAGCTTACAAGAATAATCTTCAGTATCAATGTCAACGACACCGTTATAGTTTATCTCAGAACACTTTTTTAACATTGTTTCCTGATGCATTATTGAGATGTTCCTTCAATGCTGGAAGACCTTGAAAGTTCTTAACTTTTTGGTGATATGCGTTCATATTTATTGTTAAAATAAAATGGTTGGTTATCTTATCCGTTATGTTCTTATTTAATAAGAAGAGCCTCCTTCCAAAGTCTAGATATTTGAACAATTGTGGGATTACCTTCATGAAAATATTTATATTCATCCTCATGCCCCTCAAGAATTCCCACGTGTATTTGATTATTAGTCAAGTCAAATAGAATGACGCCAATTCTTACCGAGTCATGAAGCATATGGCCGTCAACTATTAAAAACTTGTACCCATTTATTTCTTCATATCTTATTGGGGTTTGAACTAAGTTAAGCATTTCAAAGTAAGAATATTGTGAACCAAGCAATTGTCTAATTCGTTCGTTTATATATGTTTCATTTTCATCTACATCAAACCAGTATTTACCTATATATTTTATAATGTGAGTTAAGTCTGAGGTTTTTTCTTCACTAATTCCAGTTTTAACTATTCTATTTTTTAAACAGCGCACAGAACACCCGCTTTTCTTGTTCATTTTTCCGTTCAAAAGCCCCCCTATCGACTTGGTATCGTGTGATAAAACTATTTCCATTGCATCTTTGTTGGAAAGCGAAGTCGAAGACCACCATACTCCAATATCTCCAGGTTCATATAAATAACCTTGTTCGGATCTGAAAGCACCAGGACGGGCTGAAAATCCTGATTCATTTGTTGAATAATTATTTGGATTGTCCCAATGTGCTGTACCGGATTCCATTAATTTGGCACCCGCAATATTTTGACCTCCTAGATATGTTGATAACTCTTTCCACTCATCAATAGTAGGTACGTGCCATTCTGTAGGGCAAAGTTTATCACTTTCAAGTGCATACCAGTTATATAATGCTCCATAAATGTCTTTATTTTTTTCTGAATCGTTTTCTAACCAACAATAGGCTCCACTTGATGAATTAGCCCATTCAGAACCAATTGTTATATTTTGTATTGGTGATCCATCATTGAATAATGTTGCCTTTAGATTTTCAGCCATCCAAACCTGATCACCGATCTTTACTGTTTTATAAGTTTTACCATCACGGGGATCAGTAAATGAATTTTGAGAGGACTCAATTTTAATATTGGTCTCCTTAGGTTTAACCATACTTACCTGCACAATCTCACCAGTTCCATTTATCTCTCCAGCCATAACCAGTGCTTCCTGATCATTACTTATAGAAAGCACTTTGTAGGCTGTCTTTCCTACTGTCCAGCTTTTCCCAAGAATCACCTCTCCTTCAAGACCCGATTCCGGATTAAATCCTGAAACAGCAATCGAAGCCACATCAACACCAGCTTTCCATCTCTCAGCTTCCGACTGACTCATTGTCCCCGATTCCGCCATAACATCTATAACCTTTTTAGTCCCATCTTTCACTGCTGTTCTCGCCAATCCCGCTCCCACAGCTTTTAATCCTGCCGCACATGAGACCTGCCCTGCAACCGGCACTGCCTGACCTGCACTGCAAGAAATAACTGTAGCAACTACAATTGCAATGTTTCCCGGATTTGAAAGATAATCCACGGCAACCGATGCCCCAAAGTCAAGAACCGATTGAAATGCCCTTGAAAGAGGTGTACTGTAGTCTTTCATTCGATAGGTCCCCGGCTCGATCGAAAAATTGGGATCCGTCTGGTCAGAAATGCCAACATGGATCTTGAAGCTTTTCAAAACCGTTATTGGTAAATTTCCCGACTGTGAAACAATTACAGTGCTGAAAATTTTCTGGTCTCCCAGACTGAATACAATAGCATAGGCAACGGGGGTCAAATTTACCCCTGGCCGACAGGAATAGGTCGCCACACCATAAGCATTGGTTCGGATAATGGTTGAAATCTGGTTTACCGGATCGTCAACCCCAATAACCTGGTTGCCTACATTTGGAAGTCCACTTAATGAAATCTGGTGGATAAATGATTTTGAACTCCCTTGCCCTAAAATGCTTTCGGAAGTCAGTACAACCTTCATCCCCTTGGTGGCTGGGGAAATTTTCGACTTATACAAAGCAAAAAGCTGCTGGTACACTTTCTCTGCCGAGTTTGATTCCACACCACCCTGCTGAACATCGAGAACAACCGTGCGCGATTCGTAGTCGTTCAATGTCA
>JAPLZG010000057.1 GCA_026395155.1 Candidatus Tayloriibacteriota bacterium
GCAAAAGAAATTACAGAAAAAGCAAAAAATATTTTTTCAAATAAATTTGGTAATTTCTTGATAACTGTTCATCCAGCAGGAGTCTTGGGAGAAATGCCTGGTAAAGGTTCCAATATTTCTTATGCGATAGAACAAGCAAGAATTGAGATATTAGATAAAAATAATATTAATTATAATGACGTTTTGGTATCAGCTTTTGATATAGACACTGTTTCATATCCGCAATATTTTAATTGTTTGACATGGAATTTTCTTACAACAGAGGATCCTTATCATTCATCTTATCAACCGATTCCTTTTTATAATAATAATTTATGGGACGCTCCTCTTTTTTCTAGAGTTTCTAGTTCATCAAACACTTTACTCCAGATGATGCAACAAGAAAGACCTGATAAGCTCGAAACTTTTTCTTCTCACTCAATGACTTTCAAGGCTCTGTATGAAATAGGTTATTGGCAAAAAAATATGGTCTCAGAAGATTCTAGAATTTTTTGGAATGCCTTTCTTGCATATAATGGAAATTATAAAGTTGTCCCGATGTCTTACCCTGTTTCAATGGATGGAAATTTAGCACCAAGTTTTTGGAAAACAATAGAAAATATTTATAAACAACAAAGAAGATGGTCTTGGGGTGTTGAAAATATACCGTATGTTTTATTTGGTTTTATAAAAAATAAAAGAATTCCTAGATTTAAAAAAGCATTTTTTTCGTGGCTTTTGATTGATAGTTTTTGGACAAGATCGAATAGTTCAATAATTATACTTTTACTTGGTTGGTGTTTGCTTTGGTTTGGCGGAAGAATATTTAATTCAACAATTATGTCTTATAATTTACCAATAATTACTGGTAATTTATTAGCATTTACTATGTTTGGACTTATTCTTTCTGCTCTAATTTCTTTTAGTTTTCTTCCACCACATCCGCAAAAATTTGATCTTAGACAAAAAGCTCTATTTTTATTACAGTGGCTTTTAATTCCAGCTATTGTTATCATTTTCGGTAGTATTCCATCCATAGATGCTCAAACAAGACTTATGTTTGGAAAATATATGGGTTTTTGGATAACACCGAAACATAGAAAAAGTAATGTTAATGTTTTATAAGATATGGTTACTTTGAAAAGAAAAATTAAATTTAGTATTTTTTTATTATTATTTTTAATAATTAGTCCTTTAATTATTTTGTATGCTAATGGAGACATCCTTAATGGTTGGGGTTTTTTAAAAACCGGTGGCATTTATGTTCATTCAGCGCCAATAGGATCTGAAATTTATTTGAATACAAAATTGAAAACAAACACAAATTTTTTTCAAAGAGATATTTTAATTAAGAATCTTAAGCCGGGAAATTATGAAATTGGAATTAAAAAAGACGGTTATAATTTTTGGTCAAAAAAAATAGCGGTATCAAATAATATTGTTTCTGATGCGGATGTTTTTATTCTTCCTAAGGTTGTTGAATTAAGAGAAATTTTACCAAAACTTTTAGATAAAAGTGTTTCGACAACGTCTTCATCTACAAAAGATGGTGTTAATCCGGAATATACAGATTTATTATCTATTTTCTCTAATACTAAAGGGACTTCTTCTGTCCCCATTAAAGATCTTGGAACTAAAAACTATCCAATAATGAATGGTAAGGAGGGTTTATGGCAAGATAATGGCAAAGTTTTTGTTGGTTGGTTTGGTAAAGAAAATTCAGAGCCACAGTATCTTTGCGTTATTACCGAATGTAAGAAAAGTATGCAGGTTTTTGATTTATTAAAGAAACCTACAAATTTTGCTTTTTTCCCAGGATTTGATGGAGTGATTATTGTAGCTTTTGAAAATCAGATTTTTGCAGTTCAGCTTGAAGAAAACGCTGATAAAAGTACCCAGTTGATTTATAAAGGTAAAAACCCAGATTTTAGAGTATTTAATGGAACTGTTTACGTAAAAGATAATAATTTTGTAGCTGAGGTTGTCTTATAATTTTTAATTTTGATTTATATGGTTTTTTAGTTATAATCTATTAATGGAGTTAAATAACAATAAAGTTCATATTCACCCTATAACTCGTGTCATAAATGATATTAACAGGATCTTTTTTGAGATGGGTTTTACTTTGACAGATGGCCCTGAGCTTGAAACAGAGTATTATAATTTTGATGCATTAAATGTTCCCAAAGATCACCCAGCAAGAGATATGCAAGACACCTTCTTTATCAAGACGCCGATAAACGCGGATGGCAGAGACGCCGATAA
>JAPLZG010000052.1 GCA_026395155.1 Candidatus Tayloriibacteriota bacterium
CAAGAAGTAGGGAATATGTTCTGTTAATAATCTTAAACTCTATCATCTGAAAACCTTCAGCTGGCCTCAGAGCATTGGCTAATGTTCTTATGTTAATACTCTGCTTTTTTAATTCTTCTAAACAAAAAGTGATAAAAACCTCATCGTTTTGATAATAAGCGTCTTGAGGTTTATCTAATTTTTTGAGTTCAATTGTTTGAAGCGATTCTGAATCTGGATCAAATTTTTCTTTTGTTCTGTGGTTTGATTCTTCTTTTAGCTTAGCTTTCTCTCCTTTTATCACTCTTTTTCTTCTTAATAGCAAGTTTAAAATACTCCAAAAGACGGAGCTTAAAATAACGCCAAGAATAAAAATTAAAAAGGGGCTCATATTTTGTTTTTTATAAAGTTATTTGTAGATTACCCCACTTTTTGTTACACTTTATTTTCCGCTACAGCGTCAGATTTGGTTTATAAGGCAATAATCTAAAATCCAAATTTGTCACTGCAAATTTGGTTAACAAAAGTCTTTTGAGCATCTTGAATATCTGAATCGCTCAATCTTTTGTTGCTAAGTTTCCCAAATTCATTAAACCCACGTACATCATAGTCTTCGCCTATCTTACCGCCATAGACCCAGACATAAAATACTTGGTCGGGCTTGTCTTTGAACAGAATAATTATTGATTCTCCTCCGCCAGGAGCAATATCGGTTTGTAAAACAATAAACTGACCTTTTAAATATTCTGCATCAATTTCTGATGACTCGATATAATAAGCAATATCATTACTATAGCAAGATGAACCTTGACAGGATATTGTCTTTCCGTTTAAAAAAGCATCTAAAACTTTTCTGAGATGTTTAATAAATGGATCTCTTTTTATTTGAGTTTTGAACTTCAACTCATTAGGTAGCGGATTTTGAGGAGATAGAGACCTACATAATTCTTCTTTGGTGTGATAAACTCCATGTTCTTCTTCTAATCCTTCTTTCTGCTGTAATTCTATAATTCCATTATGTATTGTTGTTTCTTGCTCTTCTAATTTATCTGAAAATCTCGGAATATTGTTTGTATTAATCTCTTCGCTTACAGCTGTCTTAACCTGTAATTCTTTTCCAGCAGGGGAGAGATAATACGAATAAAGACCATAACAAAAAATGCTTACTGTTAAAATCCACAGGGCTATAAGATTAACTTTATACCAGTTTTTTTTGAGAAAATTATTCATAAAATAATATTTTAATTTTTTACTCTTTCCTCTAAACTATCTAGTAATTGTGATATACTTTCCACTCCTCCGATCATCGCTACCATTTTTTCTGGGGCATATAAACCTTTCACTTTGTAAGCCATGTCTAGGGCTTTTGCGACCATTGGACTGGTTTCTTCCGTTTCTGTTTTGAATCCGTTTTTGTTGAAGACTCGGGTTATTTTCTTTGATTCGAGCAGTTCTTTATGTTTTTTTGCAAGGGTTACATCATCCAGCCCATGTTGTTCTAAAATCTCCTGAAAACCTTTGCTTTGAGTTAGCTTGTGAGGATTTTTCGCCATAGCTTCACTGTAGCCGGAATCTTTCATTATTTTTCCCATACTTCCACCATTTTCCACCATTTTATTAAAGGCCCCTCTTTGTTTTGTTGTTGGCATTTCTGTATCATTCAAAAGTTAACCCCTTTTGTTCGATTATCTCTTAATATAACCTTTTATACAACAGGGCGGGGGAGGAACAGGCGGTGATATACCCCGGGTTTGGTCGTTTTTATTTGTTGTTCCTTATTTTATTTATAAATATAAAAATTCCACTAGCTGAAAGCATAATCCCTATACTTATGAAAATTAAAGCTTCTGATGAATAGTAATGACTATATCCATGTCTAATATCTAAAACATTAAAAGTAAAAATACCGAAACCTATCACAGATAATATCTCTCCAGAAATTTTTCTTAAAAAGATTCTTGTTTGTTTCTCAATTTTTGGTTCCATAGGTTTTTCCTTAGTATTATTAATGTTTTTATTATTTTTCTTTCTATAATATTGAATCAATCCAATTGTTCCAGCAACAAGGCCCATTATTAATCCCATTATTGCTCCTAATAATCCCCTGATGTTAAAGCCGAAAAAATTATCAAGATTACCATTTGACATGTTTGGCTCTAATTGTTTAGGAATTGCTTCAATTGGCTCTGGTTCTTTTAACATTCCAACACTCCCTTTATTCATTTCGTTAGTTTTCCTAATCAGTTCTTGTTTTTCCTTTTCTGCCTCCTGATCAAATACGGTAAAATCAGCCCTTCCGGAACCCCCTCCTGTGGGTTGTGCAGAATTAGTTAAATCAACTTTAGACCAATCTATTCTTCCGACACTGCTACAATGACCAAAAATTGATAAAAATAAAAAGCTTGATATAAGAACAATTTGAGATGATTTTTTGTATCTCTTTAAGCAATTGTTTTTCATAATGAATAGTTAATCTTCTATAAAAGTTGCCTTTACTCGTTTTGACACAGTAACGTATATTCCACAGATTATAGCGTATATAACAGATCCTGCAGCTTTCCCAAGAAAATCTTTTTGAGGATCATCCACCATCGTAATAAATGTAATTACGTATGTCATCACTATAATAATGTTTAATAATATATAATATTTTGGGAACTTTCTTTTTCTAGAAAAAAATAAATAAATTACATATGCATACAAAACTGTAATCAAAAAACTACTTAAAAAGTCAAAAACAAACTCCCCGGTGTTATTACCATATTCTCTCCCAGCAGTAAGTATTAGAATAGTGCTTTGTCCAATATTAACGATTCTTACAAATAAGAGTAATATTACTAATATAAGCCATCCTCCAAGGCCTTTGTACTCAGAAATATCTTTTGGAGCAGCTTCTTTGTTCTCGTCTTTGAGTAACCATTTAAAAAGATAAAATCCATTTTGTAAGATTAAAAATTATATTCATTTTTCAATTTAAAATTTATTGAATCGATAAGATGTTATCCTGACTTACACTTCCTCTTTCCCATCCTTTTTTGTACTTAGTCTTTCCTTTCTTGTCTTTATACGCTACTTTAGTTTGATTTTTATAACTCATAGCTAAATTGTAATTTCCTCGTCCCCATTTTGCGTATTTCAGCTCAACAGTGGCAATTGAATCACTCCCGCTTCTTCGCAGTCCCACAACCTTAACTTTTCTTCCACCGATTCTCATCGTTACATATTTCTTGCTTGTAAGAGATAAATTCGTAAAAGTATAACTTATTCTTTTTTTAGTTTTCTTGCTTATACTATAAGCAAGAGTAGAAGTGTCAGTTGTTACTTGAGAAGTTGCGTTTTCTTGAGAGTTAGAAGTGTTGTTATTTGTATTGGTATCCTGGGGGGATGTGTTTATAGTGTAAGCTTCACTCATAACATTACTATTAGCCATTCC
>JAPLZG010000047.1 GCA_026395155.1 Candidatus Tayloriibacteriota bacterium
ATCGGTCTGATTCCAAAGCATAAAGAAATTTATAGATATCTCCAGGAAGCTGGTTTTATGCTCGTTTTTAAAGAGGTGGTTTATGATGGCGAAGGCAAAGCGAAAGGTAATTGTGATGCCGATTTAGTTTTTCAAGCCACTAGCGATTTCTACGAAAAAAAATTTGATAATGCGATTATTATAACTAGCGATGGAGATTATGCTAGTTTAGTAAAGTTTTTGTCAGAAAGAAAAAAACTTATTTCGGTGTTATCTCCAAGCGATAAAGAGAAATGTTCTATATTACTAAAGAGAACTGGTGCTAAAATATCTTACATAAACGATCAGCGTTCAATTTTATCGTATAAATAAAAAAGCCCCCGACGAGGACGAACCTCATTAGGGTCTTTTTTGTAGTTATACTATAATATTAGCAGATTATACCCCCTTGTCAATAGCAAGGTTTTATTTTTTTAATAACCCAAAAATGCCCAAGTTAACACTATGTTAACCTGGGGGAGTGAAGTGGTGTTTAAAAGATTATTGGACAATGAGCTCAGCGCAAATCTGCCCTCTCATCCGCATCCCCGAAACCCCCCGTCCCCAAAAAAAATCCCACCCCACCACCCTTGAACCCAAGGAGATTTAGGACTAAACTGAAATAATAATTAATAAAAATATATGAAAAAAATTTTAAATAAAGTATTTGTACCAGTTGCTTTTGTTATAATGCTTCTGGTTAACTATCTGGCTACAGCCCTGCCGTTAGGAGGACGTAGTACCGGCGAAATTTCCGATAATTATCCAAACTTTTTTACTCCCGCAGGATACGCTTTTGCCATTTGGGGACTCATTTATACGCTTCTTTTAATATACGTTGTGTATCAGTTTTCACGTGCAGACAGTAAATTAGTCACCCAAGTGAATCGCATCTTTCTCGTGAACGCTCTTCTTAATGCCTTGTGGCTTTTTGCGTGGCATTATAATATTGTTTGGCTCTCTCTCGTTTTAATGATTGGACTTTTAGTAACGCTCATCAAAATCGCTGATATTTTACGCCAAAGCGCGCTTACGCAAAAAGAACGCATTATTATACGTTTGCCCTTTAGTATCTATTTTGGCTGGATCACGGTGGCGACAATTGCCAACGTCACAATTTTTCTATTGAGCTTGGGCTGGAATGGCTTTGGTATTGCCGAGAGTATCTGGACAGTAATAGTGCTTTTAGTTGGAGCTATAATTGGTTCGTGGCGAACAATTTCTGACCGCAACATTCCTTATGCTCTTGTTTTAATCTGGGCTTACGGCGCCATATTAAGCAAACATCTTTCTGAGGGCGCAAGTGGTTTTGCCTCAGCACATCCAACAATCATAGCAACAGTAGTTCTTTGTTTGGTAGTTTTTGTTGGCAGCATGGTGTATGTTGTATGGAAAGGGCGAGGTAAAAAAATAAGTGCAGTAAACCCCACCAATTAAATTAGTATAAACAAAGGTAATAAAAAAAATGAAAATAAAAGATTTGCCAAAAATTGAGAGACCGAGGGAGAAAGTAAGTAGTTTGCATCTTGTTTGCAAATATAAACAAAATATGATAATATGTTTATATCTATATGAACAATATAAACAAACATAATATAGGTAGATATATACAACAAAAAGAAGGATACAGAGCCTTTACTCCTTTTAGCTTTCCTCCAAATGGCGGTTTTGTTATAAGTCCGAAACTCTATAAAAAACATGAAGAAGCGATTAGATTAGTTGGTAAATTGGATGGTATAACGCGCCTTCTACCAGATAAAGATTATTTTACATTCATGTTCGTAGTTAAGGATGCAACATATTCAAGTCAAATTGAAGGTACAAAAGCAACAATGCAAGATGCGGTTGCTGCGCCAGTAACGGAAGAGAAAAATCGCAAGGCTCCTGATGTAGATGATATTGAACATTATATACAAGCAGCTAACTACGGTACTGAGAGGACAAAAGAGTTTCCAGTGTCTCTGCGTTTTATTCGTGAGCTTCACGAGAAACTTATAACAGGAGCGCGTGCCACTCAATTGGCTTATCCCGGGGAATTTAGGCATTCGCAGAATTGGATTGGGGGAAGAACGCCAGCAGACGCTTCGTTTGTTCCCCCAGCACCGGATGATATGAATAAGTCTCTCCATGAACTGGAAAAATTTATACACGCAAACGACGATTATCCTTCTCTCATAAGGGCGGGTCTTATTCATGCGCAATTTGAGACAATCCATCCTTTTACTGACGGCAATGGACGTACGGGACGTATGTTGATTACAATGTATATTCATCACGCCGGGCTGTTGGAAGAGCCGGTACTGTATCTTTCTAGTTATTTTAAGAAGTATCAAAAATTGTACTACCAGAAATTACAGGGGTATCACGACGAAGATTCTGATATTGACGGCTGGCTCGAATTTTTTCTTGAAGGCGTGGTTGAAATTGCAAACTCCAGCATTGAAACTTGTACTAAAATTACTGCTCTTCGCGATCGTGACTTTGCAAAAATGCAGAAACTCGGTAATAAGTCAGCGGCGTCTACACTTGAAATTGTCCGCAAACTGTTTAGTCAGCCGATTGTTGGGGTGGCAGAAATAATGAAGTGGACAGGCTTTACTGCTCCAGGTGCTTATAATGTTATTGAACGACTTAAGGGATTAAAAATTCTTGAGGCTCTTGGTGATGTAGGTTACGACCAGAAATATGTGTATGCAGATTATTATGAAATTTTTGACGAAGCATTTCGTGACGAGCGTACAAAGAAATAAACAGTGCTATAGCCCTGCTCCGACCGAGCGGTCGGGTCGGGGCTTTTAGTTTGGGGAAGTCAGGTTAACATAATGTTAACCTGGGGGAGTTGAGTGGTGGTTAAAAAATTATTGGACAATGAGTTCAGCGTAAATCTGCTCTCTCGTCCGCAGCCCCGAAACCCCCGTCCCCAAAAAAATTACACCCCATTTTTCTTAATCCCACCCCCGAAGGTAACAAAGTGATTATGACCCCGCTCAACGGGGTTTTTGGTTTGACATATAAAATTATGATGATATAATCAAAGTGGTCTTCTGCCCTTTGATAATCTAGGAAAGTCCTATTTCCATTGTTTTCAGGATCAACAACGCTAAGTGGGAATTCATTGGGAATATCCCAGTCCTGAAATATCAAAGGAATGAAGGCAGGAAAGGAGAAAATAGTCATGAAAAAAGTAACGAGAAAGCAGTTGGTTGATGTGGCCGGTAAGATCAGCACGAGCGTTGTAATCGCACAGAATTGCGCTTGCGGATGTTCCTGCCACTGACCGACCCGGGAGGAAGGCGTGCAAAGTCGCGCCTTCCTCCCCCTAATTTAAAAACAGAAAGGACAAAGGCCATGAATGCCGATGAACCGATTAGGTTTTCCAAGTGGGCCCATGTGACTCAGCGCAATGGCGTGTTCGCCATTTTTCATTCACTATGCGTATCACTTCTTTTTTTCGCGGAGCGTTTCAAGAATTTCTTGGACGAACTGCGGTGGGGCACAACGCTGAAACGTTTGCGGGAGATTAATGCCGAGGCAGATGCATTTGTTGAAGAAATGATGAATCAGCAAATGGTTGTGCCTTTCGGCAAGGACGACAACGAAGTCTTGCGCGAAAAGCAGCAGGAGTATGTGTATCCGCCAAGTCTTGAGACGATTTTTATGTTGCTTACTGACACATGCAACTTGGCGTGCCGGTATTGTTTCATCAACGGTAACATGCCCGGTCAACAATGTGGTAACAAAGTCATGAGTTGGGAGACGGCAAAAGAAACTATCGACATGTATTTTGCCAATCTTCGCTCAACGAGGTTTCACAAAACTATTGTCTTCTACGGCGGGGAGCCTCTGATTATGTTTCCGTTGCTGAAAAGAATTGTCAGCTACATCCAGAACAGTTACAGCGATAATTTTGCCAAATACAAGATTGGCTTGTTGCTTATAACCAACGCAACAAAAATTACCGCTGAGATCGCTGATTATCTGGCGGGGCATAGGGAGGTTACGGTTTGCATATCACTGGATGGTTGTGCAGGAACGAACGACCAAAAACGAGTTTACGCAAATGGGAGAGGGACGTTCTGCGACATCATCGCCGGGATAAATCTTTTGCATGCCTCGGGGCGTATGGATATAAACATTTCGGCGACGATTGATGGACACAACGTAGACAGGTTGGATGAACTTCTGGCGCTGCACGAACAGTACAGGTTTCAGACGGTTAACTTCAACTTGTTGCTGGACACAGCAGGGCGAACGGTTGACCCGGAGTATACCGAGCATGCGACAGTCAGGATGCTGGAGTATTTCGAAAAGGCTAGAGAGATAGGGCTTTATGAAGATCGGATAATGCGCAAAGTTAGGGCGATTGGCAGAGGTGTTCTACACCCCTTCGATTGCCGTGCAACAGGTGCACAGTTGGCTATTTCTCCAGACGGGTCTTTGGGAGTTTGTCATGAAGGAGTAGGTTGCAACAATTTCTTCTTTGGCAAGGTGTCAAAAGATTTTGTCTTTGCCGACCACCCTTTAATACAAGAATGGGGTCGTAGGACTCCGCTGACAATGCCACAATGTTTTTCATGCCCGTCGCTTGGTCTGTGCGGTGGAGGATGCGCCTACAGCGCCTTTCTCCGGCACGGAACAATTTGGGCCGTTGACGACAAGTTCTGTAAACATTCTCTTACAGTGCTCGACTGGCTGATCTGGGACGTTTACAAACATAGCAACTCTTAGAGTTGCTTTTTTATTTTAAAAAAGTCAGGTTGCCCGTGGGCAACCTGGGGGAGTGAGGTGGTGTTTAAAAAATTATTGGACAATGAGTTCAGCGCAAATCCGCTCTCTCGTTCGCAGCCCCGCCCCCCGTCCCCAAAAAAATTGCACCCCACCACCCTTGAACCCAACCCGATTTAGGGCTAAAGTTAATGTAATAATAAAATTATGAAGCGAGAGTATTATTCTAATTCAATTAACCAATTTATCAATTCTAGCTCGAACGAGGTTCTTGGAGAGCTAACAAAAAATAGCGATTTTGATTTAGGACAAAGTCAGCGTGATATTTGGATGGAGGAAATTAGTATTTTGCAGAGAGTTTTGGTTGGTTATTCTGGCTCGGTATATTTTGAATATTCTATACCAAGAATGGGAAAAAGAATTGATGTGGTGCTAATAATCGGAGCTGCCATTTTCGTTATCGAATTTAAGGGAGGGGAAAAAGAATTCTCTTCTACTGCCATAGATCAAGTCTTGGATTATTGTTTAGATTTAAAAAATTTCCATAGTTCAAGTCATAACAATTTTATTGTTCCCGTTCTTATCGCTACAAAGGCAGAAAACGTTGATCCAATAATAGCGCTAACTCCACAAAATGATAGATTGCTTTTTCCTATAAATTCAAATATTGAAACATTGAAAAATATTATTGATAATGTATTAATTTTCATTGATGGCGCTGCAATAAATATTAAGGAATGGGAAGGTGGGAGGTATTCTCCTACGCCAACAATAATAGAGGCTGCGATGGCTTTATACAATGGTCATTCGGTGCAGGAAATATCAAGAAGTGACGCGGGAGCAGTTAATTTAACTAAAACATCTGAAGCTATTTCAGAAATTATTAAATCATCAAGAAGTAAATCTAAAAAATCTATTTGTTTCGTTACCGGTGTTCCTGGATCAGGAAAGACACTAGTAGGTCTTGATATTGCGACTAAGCATATTAATAAAGATGAAGATTTGTACAGTGTTTTTCTTTCAGGTAATGGTCCTCTTGTGGCAATTCTACGGGAAGCATTAACTAGAGATAAGGTACGTCACGAGAGAGAAAGGGGTCGTAAAATTAAAAAGGGCGAGGCGATGAGCGACGTTAAAGTATTCATCCAAAATGTTCATAATTTTAGAGATGATTGTATTGAAGATAAAAAACCACCTATCGAACATGTCGCGTTGTTTGATGAGGCGCAACGTGCGTGGAATTTACAGCAAACAGTAAATTTTATGCAACGGAAGAAGGGTCTGCCAAATTTTAGCCAATCCGAACCAGAGTTTTTAATATCTTGCTTAAACCGACACCTTGATTGGGCAACAGTTGTTTGTTTGGTTGGTGGAGGGCAAGAAATAAATACTGGAGAGGCCGGAATTAGTGAATGGATAGAATGTCTGAATCGTTCATTCCCAGATTGGGATATTTATATATCTTCTCGGCTTACCGACAGTGAATATGGGGCAGGAAAAATTCTAAGTAAAATACAATCTCACAAAAATGTTTTTGAGAAGGACGAGTTGCATTTGTCCATATCAATGCGATCTTTCCGTGCTGAAAATGTTTCTTTATTAATAAAGCAATTATTGGATATAAATATTAACGAGGCGAAAAAAACATTATCTGAAGTAGAAAGTAAATATCCCATTGTTATAACTAGAGATATCTCAATAGCGAAACAGTGGCTAAAAAAGCAAGCACGGGGATCGGAACGTTATGGAATTGTAGTTTCTTCGTCGGCGGAGAGGTTAAAACCACATGCAATAGATGTAAGGTCTCCCATGGATCCAATCCATTGGTTTTTGGATGGGAAAGAAGATGTGAGATCATCATATTATCTTGAAGATGTCGCCACAGAGTTTCACATACAGGGCCTAGAATTAGATTGGTCATGTGTAATATGGGATGCTGATTTAAGATTTACAAAAAATGGATGGGATTACCGTTCTTTTGTTGGAAATAAATGGAATTATGTAAAAAAAATGGAACGGCAAAATTACTTAAAAAATGCATATCGTGTCCTATTAACTCGTGCTAGGCAAGGGATGGTTATCGTCATTCCGTTTGGAGATAGTGAGGATCCAACTCGTAATCCAGATTTTTACGATGTGACGTTTAATTATTTGAAAAGTTTAGGATTCAAAATTATTTGATAAAAAATTGATTAATAAATAATAAAAAAATGGGAAATATTGATAAGTTAACAAAAAGAATAATAGCGTTTCGTGATGCAAGAGATTGGAAGCAGTTTCATAACCCAAAAGACTTGGCTGTTTCTTTATCTATTGAAGCTTCAGAGGTTTTAGAACATTTTCAGTGGAAAAGTGAGAAGGAAATAAAAGAGTATGTAAAAAATAATAAAGCGGAAATTGGTGAAGAATTAGCAGATGTTTTTAATTATTTACTAATTATGGCCCATGATCTAGGAATAGATTTAGTCGAGGCTGAAGAAAAAAAGATTGCAAAAAACAATGCAAAATACCCCGTTGAGAAAGCGATTGGTAAGCATACAAAATATAATAAACTATGATAGAGAATAACTTATTTGAAATAAAAAAATATGATTTTACCCAGGACTTGTTGACGGAAATTTGTGAGAACCACTTTGTAAACGGTTTATGGCCTTTAGTTTATATTTTAAGCGACGGGATTGTTAAAGAGGCCTATGTTGGTGAAACAACTGACGCAATATCTAGGATGTCGAATCATTTGAAAAGTAATTCCAAGAATAAACTTACTGCCGTAAGATTAATAACCAGCGATAAGTTTAATAAATCTGCCACACTAGATATTGAATCTAGTTTAATTAAATATTTATCAGGTGATGGGCAATATAAGCTATTGAATGGCAATATTGGCTTGGCTAATCATACTTATTATCAGAAAAATGAGATTTATTCGGATATGTTTAAGACGATTTGGGATGAATTAAAATCTGAGGGTATTACGAAAAACTCCCTAGATCAGATTAATAATTCTGACTTGTTTAAATACTCACCCTATAAATCTTTATCTATCGAACAAAAAGAAAGCTTGATGGATATCATTAAAAGTTTGCTAAGCAAAAACAATAATAGAATAATTGTTGAAGGCGGTGCTGGGACCGGGAAAACTATAATAGCAATTTTCTTATTTAAACTATTATATTCTGATATGGACGATCTCAATTTAGAAGAATTTGGTGAAGATGAACAAGAATTTATAAAATTAGTGAAGGAGCTTAAACAAAGTTATCCAAATCCTAAAATTGCTTTAGTTATTCCGATGTCTTCATTCCGTAAGACGATAAAGAAAGTCTTTAGAAATATCAAGGGCTTGAATGCTAATATGGTTATTGGGCCAGCTGAGGTCGCAAATAATAAATTTGATATTTTGGTTGTTGATGAATCTCATAGGCTGAGAAGAAGAGAAAACCTTGGAACATACTTCGGCGTATTTGATTCTGTAAATATTAGATTAAATTTAGATAAGGATAATGGGACTGAATTGGATTGGGTAGTTATGCAAAGTACAAAAAGTATATTATTTTATGACGAAAATCAATCTATTAAACCATCAGATGTTAACAAAGAAAAGTTTGATTTGCTTAAGTCAAATAAAAGCACAATAATTAAGGTTTTAACATCTCAATTTAGAGTTAAGGGTGGTAATGATTATGTATCATATGTGGATAGTCTTTTGAGGTGTAAATTTAGAAAAAACACTGTTATGTTTTCTTCTAATGATTACGAATTTTTGCTTTTTGATTCTCTCGAAGACATGGTTGAAAGGATAAAAACTAAAAATAAGGAATTTGGTTTAGCGAGGCTTGTTGCAGGATACTCGTGGAAATGGGTCTCTAGAAATAGTGATATTCATGACATAGAAATAGATAATGTTAGATTAAAATGGAATAGTGTCACAGATGATTTTATCAATTCTAAAAATGCAATTAATGAAGTCGGGTGTATCCATACCACTCAAGGATATGATTTGAATTATACAGGAATTATTTTTGGTAAAGAGATTTCATATGATTCTGTTTTAGGTAAGATTTTTATCAAAAGAGAAAATTATTATGACAGGAATGGATTAAATGGAATTACTGATCCAGAAGTTTTGCATGATTATATTGTTAATATATATAAAACATTGATGTTGAGGGGTATTAAAGGGACGTATATTTATGTATGTGATGAAAATTTAAGGGAATATTTTAAGGAACATATCCATACAGAGAAGGGTAGAGAGGAGACTAAGGTGTATGCCCCATTTTCTTTCGAACATATTAATAACTTTGTGACGATTAATGTTCCAATGTTTGAGTCTGTTGGTTGCGGCGAATTACTATTTGCAGACTCAACTATCCAAGATATGATTCCAGTAAGAAAAGATTATATACATGCTGGCTCGAAATATTTTGTTCTTAGAACATCTGGTGATTCTATGAATAAAGCAGGAATAAGTAGCGGTGATTTAGTGTTATGTAAAAAAGAATATCAGCCCCACGAGGGAGATAGGGTCGTGGCTCTTATCGGAGATGATGCTACAATTAAAGAATATCACAAGGATAAAGGTTGTATAATTTTGAAACCTTGTTCCACTAATCCAAATCACAAACCACTGAAATTTGAAAATGATGAAGAAATGAAAGTAATCGCAGTAGTTATTAGAGTTTTAGATAAAAATTAATTAAGAAATAAAAATGCACCGAGGTTATAATATTTTTAGTGTAGAGTTTCTGGCTTTGTTTGTGTCCGTTTGCGCGATTATAGCAAGCGTTTATGTGTCTTGGAGAAATAGAAAACATGCACTCTCGACGGAGGAATATTTTAAGTTACAAAAAACCGTTGAAAAAATTATCGCTAAGTTATTATTTTTAGATAACCATCGAGAAAAACTAAGAGTGTTTATTGAACTATCATATAAAGCAAACACGGCTCAAAATACGATATTTATCGATTCCAACGACACCTTTAATAAAAATATTTTTGAAGAAGGAGGAGAAGAGATAACTGCACTTATAGATATTTATTTTCCCAAAATAGGGAACGATTGGAACTTTTGTTTAGAAAAAATGAGCTCACTCTTCACCTCAGCTTTTATTTTAAATAAAAATATTGAGAACAAAAATCCCATAGACTGGAAAAAAGAAGCAGATAATTTTAACGCAGTAAATGAGAGCCTTGGCGATAAACCTAAGGAGATTGCAGACCTTCTGAAGGGGGAGCTTAAAAATTTTAGGGAGTTAAACCTTAATTAAAAAATAAATTGATTGTAAAAATGGAGATAACTTTTAGGTTTAGAATTATAATAGAAATAGTGGGGGCGGTGGCTTGCGCGTTTGTGCTGAAAAAATATGGTTTTTTGCCAATGGGGATTGTATTCTCTATTCTAGCGATAATTTTTTTAGATGTTTTATCCCCTGACGAAAGCGATTTTAAAAATTAATTAATCCTTCTACGCTTTTGCGAGCTACGAAGGACAAGGGAAACCCGACAAAAAGGTAAAACCTATTTTGACGGGCAAGTAAATTTATGGAAAAAATATATAAAATGTGTCAGAGTTGCGGGATGCCTATGTCGAAGGATCCTGCTGGGGGAGGAACTAATGGCGATGGGACAAAGTCGGGGATGTATTGCAGTTATTGCTACCAAAAGGGTGCTTTTACAAGAAATTGCACAGTGCAAGAAATGCAAGACTTTTGTAAGGGTAAACTCAAAGAAATGGGATTCCCAGGATTTTTGGCTGGGTTTATGACTTCAAATCTTCCCAAATTAGAACGCTGGAAAAATAAATAACCCGACAAAAAGGTAAAGCCTATTTTGACGGGCGAGTAATTTTATGAGAGAAAAATTAGGACAATCGGAGGAACAACAGCCAGAAGAGGAACGAGAACCAGAAAGAACTTCTGGGATAATTAGAGTACCTGGTGTTTCGCCTGAAAGGGAAAAAGAAATTTTAGGAACTGTTGAAAAAGAAATATTCGATAAACAAGAATTTTTCAAGCAAGAACGGGAGAAAACTCCAGAAGAAAAAGAAATAGTAAATGGAATATTGGCACATCTGCCAGAGTTTGTCATTAAGGTCCGAGCACATTCATACTATAGACATTGATAAGTTAAGCGATGAACAAAAAAAGAATATGGAGGATATGAGGGGGAGATATTTTTTTGGTTCGCAACGGGCAGCTGTACTAGTTGATTCGAAAAATGATAGTAAGTTAGATTTTGCCGAAAGAAGCGCACACGAATTGATACATTTTAATTCTTTCCAATCCGCTGATTTTGAACCAGGGAAACTATCAGAAAGAGTCTTTGGATTTGCAATTATGACTAAAGATGGCGAAGAATTAGTTCCTTATTTTAATGATGTTAATGAGGCAATAACCGGGGAGCTTGCGAAAAGATTTGACCAGGAATATTTTAAGGCAATTTCCGCTTTGACCGAAGAAATACAACAAAGAGACAAGTTCAGAGCTGGTCTGAAAAGTAAGTCTGGTGCTACAGAAATTAAGAGTTTTAGTTTAAAACAAGAAGAGTCAGGAATGTGGAGGGCGAGAGCAGGTGAGTATCCATATATCGAGGAAAGACAAAGATTATGGGCAACAATAGCTGATATTAGGAGTAAAAATACAGGACAATTTAAATCAAATGAAGATGTTTTCAGGATTTTTACGGAAGCATATTTTACGGGCAAATTTAAAAAAGTCGCAAAATTAATAGATAAAACATATGGTAAGGGTTCATTTAGGGAGTTGGGCAAGAAAACAAAAGCCCAAAAGGCGGCAGAACAAGAAAAGAAATAGTTGAAGATAGTTTTGACGAAAAATGGGTCAGTCACAATTTTTAAAATTAATTAACGAATAAAAACAGGTCGGGTTGCCCGTGGGCAACCAAAAAATATGGTAGAGAAACTAAGACAAGTTGAAGGGGATATAACAATAGAAAAAGAGATTAACCCAGAATTTATTCGCGAAGTAGAATCTTCGGTTTTTTCGCTTACCGACAAGGTAAACATTCTCTTAACAATGGCCGGATTAAAACCAGCTTCAAAAGTAGAACTAACGTCAAGAATTTGGCACGGAGATGAGGAAGAAAGGTTTTTTACTGACGGAGACGTGGCGAAAGTTAGGCAACTTATTGAAAACTCCGGAATGCCATTTGAATCTGCAAAAGAATTTGAATTGACTTATTGGTATGGACCAAAACCCGAAGTTGAAGCTTACAATCAAGAAGGTGCGGTTTATATCATAGGTCATACTCAACAAGATTTGGAAAGATTAAAAGAAGCCATGGAATCAAAAGACCCTGTCTTGAAAGGCAAGGCATTCGGTTTTCCAGAAACAGCAACCGAAGCATTTTGTGGTAAAAAAAGGAAAAAAAGTCCCAAAAGCTTACCAAAAGAAGTTAAAAAAAGTGACGCTTGGCTCTTCCATTATGGACCATTGTCAGAAAGTAATTGGAAGGAGGAATTAGTTTGCGATCAAAAGAGGGCTGAGTTTATTAAAAAAGTTAGCCCGCGATTATACAAAGAAATGACGGAGAAATAAAAATTAATTAACAGGTAATTTTATGGTGTTAATATCTAAATCTAGGTTTCTTGAATATCTTGTGTGTCCGAAGGATGGGTGGTTTAGGTTGCATAGGCCGGGGATGGAGGAGTTTAAGGTGGATTTTGCGACGGGGGAAATGATGGAGCAAGGGAATATTGTGGAAGG
>JAPLZG010000104.1:0-3598 GCA_026395155.1 Candidatus Tayloriibacteriota bacterium
AACCCTATAAATCTCTTACTAATAAAAAAGTTATTTGCGACTTCTTTCATAATAACCTTTGTTGATTTTGTTTCCATATATTTTATAAAACAATCTTCCTTAATAACTTTTTTGCATTATACAATTTTAATCTTTGCTCTCAGTAAATTATGACCCTCATAATATATTAACACCGTTAAATTACTTAATATATTGGATAATGCGTTAGTAAGAGCTTTATTGGGTCAAGAAAAATATAGTCGCCTTGCTCCTTATTTTTCTAGATCATCCTCTCCAACACCTTCGGATCAAGCGCGTACATATAAGCGCTCTCTATGGTAATCTCCCCTCTCGCAACAAGATCTGCCAAACTTCTATTCATATCAACCATACCTTCTTGTGAACTCGTTTCTATAACAGAATTAATTTCATGAATTCTATTTTCTCTAATTAAATTGGCAACTGCATTATTATTTATCAAAAGCTCATAAGCAGGAATAAGCCCTCCTGAAATCCTTGGAATTAATCTTTGAGAAAAAATACCTGTTAAGCTTCCAGCGAGCTGAACCCGAATCTGCCCCTGCTGTTCTCCCGGAAAGGAATCTATAATCCTACTAATCGTTTGAGAAGCACTATTTGTATGTAAAGTTGAAAAAACCAAATGACCTGTCTCAGCAGCGGTGACTGCTGTTGAAATAGTCTCTGTACCTCTCATCTCACCTATCAGGACAACATCTACATCTTCTCTAAACATACTTTTGAGAGCTACAGGAAAATCTTCCGTATCAACTCTAACTTCTCTTTGATCAATAATAGATTTTTTCTGTTCATAAATATATTCAATAGGATCTTCTATCGTAATAATATGTTCTGCTCTACTTTCATTTATACTTTCTATCATAGCTGCAAGTGTTGTTGTTTTTCCATGGCCAACAGGTCCAACTACTAAGAAAAATCCCTGTGGCTTATTTGCAAAAGATTCTAATATTTCTGGCAAATTTAATTCTGTTAAACTTCTTATTTTTTTAGGGATAAGTCTTAGTGCGATTGTTATCATACCCTGCTGAAGATAAGCGTTGCCTCTAAATCTTTCTCCATTTTCTATTCCATATGAAAAATCTAATTCTCTAGTCTTCAAAAATAATTCAAGATTTTCTTTAGAAACGAGCTCAGACAAAATACCCATCATATCTTCCTTTGTTGGTATTTCCCTTTTAATAAGTGGGAGCAATAAGCCAGACACACGAACTGTCGGCTTTCTTCCCTGTGAAAGATGAAGGTCTGATGCACCTTCCTGAAAAACTGTTTTTATTAAATCAATTAATTCTTTTTTATAATCCATCTCTTTTATTTCTTATTTTTATTATAAATTTCAACAACTTCTTCTACAACTTCAGAAGGGATTGTTGTTGCTTTAACAATGTATCCTTGAACTCCAAGCTCTTTTGCTTTATTTATGTCTGAATTTAGACCCTGATTTGTAAGCATTATTGTAACAAGATTTGGTAACAAATTGTCTTTTTTAATTGCTTCATACAAAGCAAAGCCGTCCATAACTGGCATTATCAAATCCAAAAGCAAAATATCCGGAACAAAACCATCTTTAATAAGACACAATGCATCTTGACCACCAGTTGCAGTTTTAACTTCAAAACCGTTCTTATTAAACTTTATCGAATACATGCTTAACAAAAATTTATCATCATCTACAATCAAAATTTTCTTTTTTGTTTCATTATTTTCCATATCAATATTATATCACTTACTTTTTTAAAAAACGACTTATTAAAACAATAATTATAATTGAGCAATTTCCTCAAAAGGAATAATTCCCTGCATTGCTTTAATTATTGCATCCTCTTTCATCGTAATAAGCCCCCTCTTCCTAGCCATCTTAAAGACGGAAGATTCAACTGGGTCACGAAGAATGACTTGTTCGATATCAGGATCCATTTTAAACATTTCAAAGACGGCAATTCTACCTTTTGTTCCGCTTGGACATTTATCTGTTGCTTGTATTTGAAACATTTGTCCTTTTTCTGGAATTTCTTTTTTATATTCCTCTGGTAAATCAGTAAATTCTCTATCCACCATCGTTTTTATACTTTCTGTAACCTCCATTGGCTTACCTGTTCCGACACAAAGCTTTCTTACTAATCTTTGTCCCATTGCCAAAATAAGAGTCGGTGAAATAAGATAAGGATCAACTCCCATATCAATAAGTCTTGGAATAACTCCGCAAGAATTGTTTGTGTGAATAGTTGAAAGAACTAAGTGTCCAGTAAGTGCAGCTTGAACAGCAAGCTGAGCCGTTTCTTTATCTCTAATCTCTCCCACCATTATAATGTCTGGATCTTGTCTCAAAGTTGTTCTTAAACCATTTGCAAAATCATAACCGATCTCTGGAAAAACTTGCGACTGGCTCATACCATCAATATTGTATTCTATAGGATCCTCCAAACTTAAAACATTTTTTTCATCTTTATTTATTTCACTCAACATAGAATAGAGAGTGGTCGTTTTACCAGAACCTGTAGGACCAGAAATAAGTATCATCCCGTAAGGTCTCTTCATAGCATCTCGTACCATTTTTAAATACCTTGGAGAAAGACCCATTTCATCAAGTGTTTTGACTCCCCTATCTTGATCAAGAATTCTCATAACAACTTTCTCACCATAATATGAAGGGAAAGTAGAAACTCTAAAATCAATTTTTCTTCCCTCTATTTTTGCAGAAAAACGACCGTCTTGAGGTTTTCTTTTTTCATCAAGCTTCATATTTGAAAGAATTTTAATTCTCGCAACAACAGCCTGATGAACTTCAGCTGGTAAAACAAGACTAGTGTTTAAAACTCCATCTACTCTAAAACGAACCCTAATTTTATCTCTCATATGCTCTATATGAACATCGGAAGCATTTCCTTCGGTAGCATATCTCAAAATTGTTGCAACTATTTTTGTAACTGGTGCATCTTCAATTATCTTTGTCTGAACACTTCCCTTTGTATCTTCATTTTTAATGAGCTCAATATCTTCAAGATCAGAGGAAAGCTCTGTTTCGAGCTCAGTAAGTGCTTTCGTAACTTCTCCAGAAAGCCCCTTATAACTTTGAATGACTTTTTTAAAATCTGACTCTGATATTAAAAAAATCTTGTATGGTAAATTTAGTTTGTCTATAATAAAAGAAAGTGCATCTCTTGCTTCAATATTTTCTGGATCAACAATTCCAACTTCTAAAACACCGTCTTTAAAAGATAAAGGAACAAAACCATAATGAACAGCTGCATCTTCAGAAACATATTTCAATACAGAAAAAGGAACATCCTTATTTCTAAGATTTTCAGTTGGAATATTATAATATTCACCTTTCGCATCAAGGACAGTATCTGATGAGATGCCTTTTTCTTCCAAGACCTCTTCGAGAGTTTTGCCAGAAGAAGTTACTTGTTTTTCTATTTTTATTGCATCATCAGCATTAATTATATTCTTTTCTTTTAAAAGCTCTAATGTATTCATATTCAAAAAATTATCTACAAATTATCTCGTTGTTGTAGAGAATGACCCTGTATCACTACCAAGAGGAGCAAAAGGATTTTGCCTACCTATATCTTGTCTGTCT
>JAPLZG010000104.1:3636-4141 GCA_026395155.1 Candidatus Tayloriibacteriota bacterium
AATAATTGATTAGAAAAAATAGCATCATCTAATTTTACAAAAGACATCTTTTTCAATAATGTATAAACCAATTGAGCATCGGCTGAATTAGAAATTTGTGTGTCGGTGGATAAAGAAGAATCATCTGCTGTCCCTTTTCTCAAATAAACAACAGCAAAAACAATAATTATTATTACTACAATCATTATTATTATATTATTTTTATTTTTCATCACAGTTGTAAATTTTAATCTTATGTATTTAATTTCGACTCTTTATTTTTGATATTTGATATTTAATTTTTGATTTACTTTAGCCAATATGTGTTTAAACTAATTCCAAAATCATAATATCCACTATCTGTTGCACTAAAACTCATATCTGTAATATCAACGAGCCTCAAATTGTCTTCCAAATCCTTTAAAAATAGTAATAAATTACTATAAGAAGCATTTACTGAAAATTTCAATGAAAGTATGCAAAATTCTGAATCAGAAACACCTATAGAATTTGAAGATTCTTTTAC
>JAPLZG010000104.1:4226-7054 GCA_026395155.1 Candidatus Tayloriibacteriota bacterium
TCTTACGATTAAACCTCTTTTTTGGGCAATATCACTAATTTCAATAATAAGTCTTATATTATCAATATTACTTGGAAGAAGTTTTTCTAACTTAGCCTTGTTTTCTTCTGTTATAGAATTTTTCTTATTTATTAAAATGTCTCTTTTAGAAACTATTATATTGGAACTATTAGAGATATCACTAAATTTTGTATATTCATCTTTTAATTGAACAATACTAAGAGACGAATAATTTGTTGGATCTAAAGGTGCTGATGTGCCACGATAATTTGGGTCAACATATCCAAAAAATATTCCCAGTGATGCAATTATTAATATTATTGAAAAAATTAAGTTCATTTTATTATTTTAATTAGAATTTAATTCATTATCATAAGATATATAATCTGGAGAAATAAAAGCAGAAAATACAAATGAGACACTACCGTCTTGATTTAAATTCAAACCAGAAATTTTCGGCTCTTTTATAATATTTTTCCAGTCAGCTCTGCCAAATTCATCAGCTTGAGAAGCAACTGTTTTCCAATTCTTAGCTTGCCCAGACATTGAAACCCCCACCCTACTCTGTCCAGAAGAGTCTTTACTTGAACCAGAAAAACTAAAATTAGTGAACCTAACATTCCTTAGTGTCACTTTTTTAAAAAAATCAAAAAGTGGATATATAGCAACATGTTTATTTAACAATCCTTTCGAAACCTCTATTCTTGAATTTAATTCAACTATACTTTCTACGGTTACAGAATCATTTTTTAAACCCGCTTTATTTTCCTGAATAATATTTTGTTCTGTCTTAATATTTTCTATCAAAACTTTTTTTTGCCAAAACACCCACCCACCAAGAGCAAGTGATATTAGAAAAATAATTATTGATATAACCAAAAAAATACTGACACTAGAACCAATCTTTGCATCTTGTTGCATCATTGGCTTTTTGGGTATAAAAGATGTTTGAAACTTTGTATCCATAATATTCTACTTAATATTATACCTTAAATAAACAAATAATACACAAACAAAAACTGTGGAGAACTAAATTTCCTGAAGTTTCCTTATCGCTAGACCGATTGCAACAGAAAATTCTGGACCCGCAGTTTTTAATACTTCTTCCAAAAATGCCGGATATTCAACTTTAGAAAAAGGATTAGCGATTTCAACTGGTGTTTCAAATGAATTTTGTGCTTTCTCTTTTAATCCCAAAAGCAAGGATCCTCCTCCTGTTAAAACAATCTTACTTATCTTTTTTCCTGATTTTTTATAATAACTCATAACAACTCTTCCCGCTTCAGCTAATATATAGTCGAGTGTTATTGACGAAACTCCAACTACATTTTTATCAGAACCAGCTTGATCCAAAATACCTTGTTTCCTTTTTATTTTTTCTGCCTCATCAAAAGAAATCCCTAAAGATTTTGAAATAGATAATGTTATATCTTGAGAACCTCTGTTAATAACATGGGAAGATCTTAATATCCCTCTCTCAACTATAAACATTTTTGTTGAACCAGCACCAAAGTCCATAATCATTTGAGGATTTAAAGATGGCTCAAGAATTGCACGGATATTGCTAAATATTTCAATTTCAGAAAAACTAATATTTAATCCGGTCATCTTTTGTATATCTTTATTTTTAGCTATTGCATCATTGTGAATAACAACAAGTAAAACTTCTATGCCCTTCTCTTCTACGATTTTTTGACCATTTTGATATTCAGAAACAGTGCTTTCATCTTTAGGGACCGCCCACCAATCTAAACTAACCTCTGAAATCGGAACCGGAACATATTTTCTTGCTTCTATCGGCACCATCTCCGAAAGTCTTTTTTCGTCTATTGTTGGCATTTTTATAAAAGCAATAAGACTTGAGCCAATTGGAATAGACATACCACCGTTTATTGTTGTTGTGTTTGATTCTCTCAATAAATCTTTTAGAGCTTCTACTAATTTGTCTGACCCTAGGACGGCTGCTCTTCCAAGGTTTGTTCCCGCATAAGGACCAATGGCTAATTCACCATATGTTTCAAGTATTGCTCTTCCACCTTTTTTCTTTAGCTGAACAACTTTTAATGATGATGCTCCAATATCAATACCAATAACACTAGTATCTTTAGATGCAAATATGGAACTAAATAAATTTGTAAATGGATTATTCATTCATTTGTTAATATCAGTTTATATTATATCATAAGAGAGAGGAAAGTATAAAGCATATCCTGTTAGAAATTATTAGGTTAAGAAACCAGATAAAATACTAGATAAATGCTTCGGGTATTAAACTTTAAATATGATTGCATATGCGGACGGAAATATTTTTATTAATATATATAGAATAGTAAATACATGACAAAACCAAAAATATTTCCTATTTCTAACTGGATCAAAACAAAATGAATCCCGTTAGAGATAGCCGAGAATTATTCAGGTGGTGTTCGGCGTAAGAAAACCAACGTTCTCTTAATTTTAAGAGGTTTATTAAATAATATAATTAAAGTACCAATTTATAACACTTTAATCTCTAACGGGATGAATATAAAAACAATCATTGAATCTATAATATCGATCGTCTTACCAAAAGAAAAATATGTTTCAGAAATAGAAAATCTATTACCCGAATACATAGAAAATGAAATACCTCGTGCAAATGAGACAAATAATCCAAAATTTAAAGCACTATTCCAATATAAAGACAAAATAATCAGAAAAGCAATTTGGGAAATAAAATATCGTAATAATAGAAAAATTGCTGAAAAATTTTGCAAACCTTTCTATGAATTTATAATTGAAGAGCTTAGTGATGAGATTGCCTTTGAAAATTTCAATGATCCCCTACT
>JAPLZG010000034.1 GCA_026395155.1 Candidatus Tayloriibacteriota bacterium
AGATGATATTTCAAAGGAATTCTTTTTACACGGGGATAAATCCGAGCTAGAAGAAACAGAAGAGCAGGAAAAGAACTTTTTTGAAGTATTAAAAGCTGGTTTTGCACATAAAAGGAAGGTTTTGATATCAAATTTAAAAGAAATTGCGGAAAGTCGAGGAAAAAATTTGCCGCAAATTTTTTCCTCTCTAAAAATTCCCATAAATTCCCGCGCGGAAGATCTGAAACTAGAAAATTGGAAAGATTTGGTTAAATTACTCTGAATTACGAAATATGTGTATTTGTTATTCCCGCCACCGGGTGTCGTTAAAGCTTTAGCGGTGGTGCAAGCGGGGATCCAGAATTAAATATTTAAATCGGAAACGACCTCCAAATTACCAGAGAGGTCCTTCCCGATTTGTTAATATTTTTTATCCACTTTTTTTGTTTCTTACATTCGCAAAAAGATGATATAATTTGTTAGATGAAAAAATATTTGCCATCAAGAAAATTTTTGATAGCTCTTTCTATTACCGTAGTTATTATTCTTATACTAATTATAATAAATTATTCCAAAACAAACACAGAAATTTATGCAATAAACAGCGACAATATAAAAGTAGAAACTGTTTCCAAATCAGCATGGGCATCTAACAGTATAGATTCTGATAATGATGGTTTAGCAAATTGGCAAGAGACTTTATACGGCACCGATCCACAAAATCCTGATACAGATAACGACAATACAACAGATGGTCAAGAAATCACAGAGTCCAGAGATCCCCTTAAAGCAAACACGTCATTAAATGGCCAAGCACCAAATGACAAAATGGATTCAGAAATAATGGCGAATAATCAATTGGCAATTGAAGAATACGAAAATCTAACCACCACAGAAAAAATCGCTAGAAATATGTTATCAGATATAATGGCTACTCAGCAGGGGGCAGGAAGCATAACAGATGAACAAGCAAAATATTTGGCAGAAAATGTAATTAAAAACCTGCCTCAAAAAGAATACTCCAGCAAGACAATAGAGTCTGATTTAAATTTTGTTGATACAACAGAAGAAACTGTCAAAAATTATGCAATATTTTATTATACTGAAACCGCAAAGCTTGAGTTGGTTTTAAATAAGGATGCTGATATAATTAATAAGGTAATTGAAAAACCAAGTGCAGAAAATATAAAAAATCTTGATATAATAATTTCATTGTATAACATAATAATCAATGATTTTATAAAAGCACCACTTCCGAAAGGTTCTCCTTGGGGGACAACATACCATTTAATGCTTATCAATGAGCTTGAAAAACTTGTTTTAATAGAAAAAGATTTAGGAGTATTTTCAAAAGATCCAGCTGACAATTATTTTTCATTTTTTGCATATTCCGACACAAAAAAAATTCTTCTTTCAGTAATGGCGACAATGGATACAATTTTTGGAATAGAAAGACCAATAGCTCCAACTAAAAAGTAATTTAAATAAAATGTTTTACGAGAAATCAAAAAAATTCATTCCAATAATCTTACTCGCCACGATTATTCTTACTGTTTATTTTCAATGTTCTACATCAAAGTCGCAGGCGCAAGGGGGCTATGGATACCCGGTTATCCTTGAAGGTGTCAATCCCGATGCTATATCTTGGGTTAGATTTTGGGTTTCAACCACAAACATGAATGGCACCGCAAGCACAACTCTCTCTGTAAAAGATGATTCCACTATCAATATACGAACAGTTAAGGAAGTAGCGGGTGGCACCGCAAAAATGGAACAAAAAACCGTCAATTCTCTTGAATTACTCGCCGCTATGTATCAAGAAACAATAAGACACAATTTATGGTATGAGGGTGTTTCTGTCGGTGATCAAATACAAGATGAAAAGCTCACACAAATAGGGGCGAGAAATCTTATTGATGGTATAAATGCCACTACAACAAAATGGATTAATGATGGTTTTAACTTTTCTACCACAAGCAACACTGGTAATCCTGCTTATGTATCAGATAGCGGTTCAATTCTTGCTAAAAAAGATGATTTGCTTATAAAAGATATGCTCACCAACAATCCAGCAATGAATTCACTCGATAAATCAATAGATCTTCAAGTCAAAAGGGCGATACAATCAGAAAACAGTAAAGATTCTTCCTTGTCAGAAAGTCTCAAATGCACCGCAAAGAAAGTAGATCCAGACGCACCAATAGATTGGGATAATTGGATCTCTCTCGCATTACAACCACAGTGTACCGAACTTGGAGCAAAAGATATCATTGAACAAGATATTTTATCAAGGCAAGCTTCTCAAGCAGAAGAATTCAATTCAGAACTTTCTTACGGAAATGGTTCTCTTTCTTATAAGAATTGTATAGTATATGAAATAGCTGATGGTAAAAAAACCAAATTGAGAGAATATAAAGGAGACCCTGTTTATGATCAAAAAGCAGAAGACACTTATGTAGTAAAGTCTGGTCCTCTACAGACTTTTACAGTAACAGAATGTACAATTGCTACCCCTGGGAGTGTTGTATCTGAACAATTAAATTCTCTAAGCACTTATCAAAATAAGATTGCAGAAACCACTGCCGCCTTGGGAGATAGTACAAAATCAGTTTTAAATAATATGAAAACTGAAATCGCAAATATAAACGAAAAAAGATTAAAGGAGGGTTTTCTAAGAACATCTGGTACAGATAGTTATGAAAACAAACTAGAAGCACTAAAAGATAAAGCTCTAGAAAAGCCTATTGGTGAAAGTCCTTCCGATACGAGAGCCAAAGATAATTTTTATAATCCGGGTAATATTATGTGGAATTCATTAATTGGTAATACTTGGAATAATAACGATGCTTTTAATCCGTGTAAAAACATCAATTTTATGAATCAGGATTTCTGTACTTGGTTTAATACAGAGAATGATTTGAAGGATTTTTTAGATATCTAATGATTAATGTGTTAGTTAAAGATTTGGTGTTATAATTTAAATAGTAAATGAAAAGTTTTTTTGTAAAACAAAGAGTTGCAAATTCAAAAAAAGAAGGTCTTTCGATAATTTCATAACTTATCTGATGACATACAAGGGTGAATCTAGATTTGATCTTGAAGACCTTTCACTTAATGACCTAGAAAAACTCAGAGATAAATATTGGGCTGAAGATAAGACGAAAGCTGATACTCGTGCTGCTATGGAGGCACAAGCCGCAGAAAATGCAGGGTGTAATTTGGTTTGCCGAGGCATGAAGGCGGTGGGAGGTTTCCTGGCAGACACAATTATTGGTTTTCCAATAAGAGTTATATTCATACCTGTCGCTAAAATTCTTATGGCAATAGCTGGGAAAATTTTAGATTTTTCTATTCATTACACTATTTTTAGTGGACAAATGCAAAATTTTGATGGGGTGGTAAAAGAAATTTGGACAATAATTCGAGATGTTTTTAATATTTCTTTTATTTTTATACTTCTCTATATTGCTATAAAAGAAATAATAGGATCAACGAGCGTAGATACCAAAAAGATGCTCGGTTCAATAATAATATCAGCACTTTTTATAAATTTTAGCTTCTTTATTAGTAGGGTGGTTATAGATGGTGGAAATATGGTTGCAACCGCCTTTTTAAATCGAATACAAGGAGACACTACTGAACAAGCACCATCAATACAAGAAAGTGTTGTAAGTTTTGTAACCAAATCTATTGCTGGTTTGGATAGCAAAGAGATAAAACTAAGCTCGGTTTTAGCAAACAATATCGGCATAGGCAAGATTGGTGAAACCTTAAGTACAATAGATAAATCAGAGAAAACTGGTTTAGTTGGTCTAATAATTACATTGATATTAGTATTAATAGTTACTTATGTCTTTTTCTTTTTAGCATTTTTGATAATAGGGAGATTCGTAATGCTTATTTTCTTAGTGGCTGTATCACCGATTGGTTTTGTGGGAGGTTCTATTCCTGGTATGAAAAAACATGCAGATGAATGGAGACATGAACTAATAAATCAGACGATCCTCGCTCCTGTCTTTATGTTCTTTATGCTACTTATAACCAAAATTGCAGCGGTTCCAGCAATAGCCGAAGTCGGTGCTTCAAGTAGCGCTACAGGTCTTCAATATTTTAAATTTTTATTAATTATATTCTTTTTATTCAAAGCTGTTGGTGAAAGTAAAAGACTTAGTGGAAAAATCGGTGGACTTGCAGACAAAGCAGCAAGTTTTGCTACAGGAGCGGCGCTTGCTGTAGCCACTGGTGGAACTGCATTAATCGCTAGACAAACAATAGGTAGAGGGGCTGCAGCACTTGCAAAAGGAAGTGTGGGTAGGTCTCTTCAAGCAAGCGCAGCTAAAGGAGGCATCGTAGGTGGCTTGTCAAATCTTGGACTGAAAGGAATAAAAGGAACGGCAAATGCATCGATGGATGTCAGAAACACTGCAGTGGCAAGACAGTCTTTGGGTTTTGTAAAATCTGCGGGTGGAATTGATTTAGCTGGAGATCGTGCAAAAGGCGGTGGTAATTATGGAAAAGATAAAACAGGATTTGCGGGATGGAAAGAAAAACGAAAAGATGATGTTGCTAGACAGTCACAAGAATATGATAAGACAGCAAAAGATTATCAAGCATCATTGGATACAAAGGCATTAAATAGATCAAAGAAAGAAAGATTGGTAGAAGAAGAAGCAAAGAAAAAATTAGAAGAAGCAGAAAACAACCTAGCAACAGGAAAAATAACAACGACCGACAGAGATGCAATAAAAACAGATTATGAGACAAAAAAGAAAGCTAGAATTGATGCTGAAAAAAATACATCAGCTGAATTAACAAACCGAGCAGAAGCAGGATTTGAGGCAATTTCTGCAACTGACCCTAGAAAGAAAGCTTATGAAGATGCTGAGGCAGAAATTCAAAACATTAGAACCAAACAAAATGTTAATGCTACCGCACTAAAAGGTGGGACTCAGACTCAAGATCAATATGACAAAGAGGAAGCTAAACTGCAATTAGAACTTGCAAAAGTTGTTACTGAAAAAGAAAAAGCAAAGGTAGAAGGTATTAAAAACCAGATGAAAATAGTAGAAACTGAAATACTTGATAAAAATAATCCAAACAAAAAACAAGATGCTTCTCTAATTAAAATACTAACCACAAGAAACAAATTAAATGAAATGAGACAAAATTATGCTGATCAATTAAGGAAAAAAATACTTACATTCAGTAATCTATCAGTCTTAACGGGGGACGGACTTAGCGAAAGAGAAGAATTAGCAACAATTGTCGAATCCTCAAGAGGTACAACAAGAGAAAAGACAGAAACAGAAAAAACATTGGCAGAACTGATGAGACAGATAGAAGCTTTAAAAAGTAAATAAAAAATATGCAAGATCAAGATAAAATAAAAGAATATTTAGCAAAATTACCAATAGATATTAAAAATATCATCTATTCTTTAGATTATCCAAAATTATTACAAGAAATTGTAAAGAAAAATAGACTTCTTATAGACCAAGCGGGAAAATTGGAAATTGAAACAACTCTCGCTTTAGCTGGGCTGACACAATTAAAAGATTACGTTGATTCTCTTTCAAAGGAATTGGGAATAACAAAAGAAAAAGCATCCGAAATTGCTCACGATGTCGATGAAATGATTTTCAAAAATATTAGAGAGTCGTTGAGAAAAATAAATAGTGAAGAAGAAGAAAGTTTTGTTGATAATCTAGAAGAAGGAATTAAAGTACCAGAAGTATCCGCCGAGCCAAGTAGGGAAGAAGTTATTTCTGGAATTGAAAATCCAAAAGACTTAAGACAAAAAGAAGATTCAGTTTCAATTAGTTCTTTAAAATCCAATAATCCACCTGAGGCATTTGCAACAGAAAATTTTAAAGGTATAGAAATAAGAAAAGATAATTTACCAGAGATTTCACCGGAGGCTATATTACCAGTTAAAATACCTGGAAAAATAGCAATGGAAACATATCATCAAAATATTTCACCTGTAGAAAATATAATTCAATCGAAAAATTCGAGTCCTGTTGTAATTCCGAGAGAAAAAATTGTTATTACAGAGAAGACAAAATTACCAGAGATAACAATGACACCGACAATAAAGAAGGTGGATCCGTATAGGGAAGAGATAAAATAGGTGTTAGCTGTTAGCAAGAGACAAAAAATATTACATTCCGTCAACCGAGTATAATGAAGCAATCCAGTTTTTTTAAAAAAGAATGGATTGCCACGTCGTAAAAAATCC
>JAPLZG010000051.1 GCA_026395155.1 Candidatus Tayloriibacteriota bacterium
TTCAATCGCTTTTGATTGGCAATAGTGTTGAGTTTTATGACGAGGATAGTAAATTAAAACCAGGTACTACCAATTGTCAGTACACATTGGGAACAATAAGAAAACGTAAGTTAAGAAGAGTGATGGAAAAAGGAAAAGATTTGAAAGAGTCTGCTCAAAGTATTTACATGATTCCCGAAACATTCAAAATATCCCGAATATTATTTTATGAATTTAATCCGGACAGAAATTTAGATGTTCAGTATAGTGATTACACTAAAATAGATTCCCTTCAATTTTTTCCACTAAAAATGAATTTAAATTTTAGAGGAACTAAAAATATATCAATCGATATTGGTTATACCAAAACCTCGTTGAATCAAGATCAAAGTTTCCCATTTAAAATCCCTTCTGACTATGAGCAAATTGTTTATTGCTTCGCTCAAAAACAGACGAAAAAGGATTTAGAAAACAAAAAGAAACAATTACAAAAAGAGATTGAGAACACTAATCAATTACTTTCAGAAACAAAAAAGAATAAAAAACTTTCGCTGAATCAATTGGTAATGCTTAATAAGAAGATTAGTGTACGTGAAGAATTAATCGCTACCATTAATAAAGAAATTTCTGATTTAAATTACCAAATAAACGATAGTAATGAATCTATCAAGGTGCTTCAGAATGACTTGACAAAATTAAAAAGCGAATATGCAAAGATGATTTATTATGCATACAAGAATCAAGATGCATATAGTAGATTAATGTTTGTATTTGCCGCAAGAGATTTCGAGCAAGCATTTTTACGACTAAAATATTTTCAGCAATATAGCGAATACAGACACAAACAAGCTGAACGCATTTTAAGTACTAAAAAAACATTGAACGAAAAAGTACAAGATTTAGAAAGTAAAAAAACAGATAAGCATGTTTTGTTAGGCAGTCAAGAAAATGAAAAAAACAATCTCACCTCAGAAAAAAGTGAGAAAGAGCAAGTGTTCTCGCAGCTGCAGGATCAAGAAAGTAAATTGAAGCGAGATTTAGAAAAGAAAAAGAAAGACGCAAAAGAGTTGCAACAGGCTATTCAACGTGTTATTGCAAAGGAACTCGAGAAAGCACAAAAAGATGCAGAGACTGCAAATCAACCGAAACCACAAAAACTAACGCTTACTCCCGAGTCGCAACAACTCTCAAATTCATTTGCAAGTAATAGAGGAAAGTTGCCGTGGCCTGTAGCAAAAGGAATTATTAGTGAACGATTTGGAGTACATCCGCATCCATTAATGCCAAATATTGATATCAATAACAATGGGGTCGATATTTCAACAAGTGCAGGTTCTCTAACTCGGGCAGTATTTGATGGAGAAGTAAAAGCAGTGGTTAATATGCCTGGTGCAGGTCAATTTATTTTGATACGTCACGGTGAATTCTTGACAATCTATTCAAACCTTAAAGACGTCTACGTGAAGGTTGGTGACAAAGTAAAAACGAAACAGAATATAGGATCAATTGTTTATGACGAAGATGATTCGAAAACACTTCTTCATTTCGAGGTTTGGAAAGGACAAACTAAAATGGATCCAGAGGACTGGCTTTATAAGAACAATTAGTTTTTGAATATCCTAAAACAAAAAAGCCCTTACGGGCTTTTTTTGTTACAATAACGTTTAACACGTTATTATTTTTTCTCAGCTGGTTTTGCTTCTTCTTTTTTTGCGTCAGCTTTTTTAGGCTCAGCTTTTTTAGCATCATCTTTTTTAGCGTCATCTTTTTTAGCAGGTGCTTCTTTTTTAGCATCTTCTTTCTTTGCTGCTTTTGCATCATTTTGAGCAACTCCAGCAACTGTACTTAATGCAAATACTGCACAAGCAACTAAGGTCA
>JAPLZG010000107.1 GCA_026395155.1 Candidatus Tayloriibacteriota bacterium
AGAGCAATCCACTCATCAAAAAACTCGGCTGATGTTGGCTTCTGCATATAAACAGCTGAATTATTAGCGATACTTCTCTGAGGTTCTGATAGATAAAATTGCCCCTTTTTTGAATCTCTCATAGCGTCATCATCAAGATCAGAAAGAGAAATAAGAGCACTTCTTCTTACACCACCAGAAACCACACAATCTCCTATCGAACATATTATATCGTGAGCATCAAGATTAGATAATCTCTTTCCTTGCTTAGACATAACTTTTCTTCGAACAAGATTTAAAAGTTTTATAAGCGGTTCTGGGCCAGAAGCTTTTCCTCCCATTATTTTTAATCTTGCTCCAGCAGGTCGAACTTGTGAAAAATCAAATTCAACATCATTTCCTTCAAACCAAGTTTTCAAACCAAAAGATAATGAATCTGCCCATCCTTCTTTACTATCTGGTACAACATATTTTTGAAGTTTTTTCCCAGTCTGAAATTTAATTTGTGGCAACGCTTGAATATTTTGGCTTTCAACAGAAAAACCAACTCCAGTTCCACACATCGATATATACATTATTTCTGCAAAATCTTGAAGGCAAGAAGGTGCGAGGAAAGAACAATTGTAAGCACAAACATTTGTTTTTTCTGCTGGTATTCCAGCAAATTGAAGAAGCCTCATTGATGGCATAATTTCTTGATTCAAAATTGCTTCTCTTATTTCTTTATACTCTTCATCTTTAACAAGCTTACCAAGTTTACTTTTCATAAAGTCGAGATATCTTTCTACTGTCTCAATCCATGTCTCTCTTCTGCTCTCAGCATCAATCCATCTTGAATAAGATCTGTAATAAACAAATTCGCCAAGTTGATTTTTAAAATATTTTTTACTATCAGAGGCAAGTTTTTTTACTTTTGGTGGAACAGAGATTCCAACTTGTCTTAATTTACTTCTTTCTTGTCTGTATAAAATATATTCCTTTGCTGATTTTACATATTCACTCAAAATAAGTTCTTTCTCTACAATATCTTGGATTCCTTCAACATCTGGAACAAAATCTTTAAATTTTTTGGCAATTTTAACAAGCTCAGCCAGAACTTTATTGGCAACAAGCTCAGCTTCTTCAAGAGAACCTTCATCAACAATAGACATAGCCTTGTGTATAGCATTTGTGATTTTAGAAAGATCAAAATCTACAACTTCACCCTCTCTTTTTTGCACAGATTTAATTAAATGTGCTCTACCGCTTCCTGTTTTTACCATATTTTTTATTCCTTATTCACACTTAGTGAATTATTGAACGAATTATCTTTTCCGAGCACTTTTTTTATTTATGCTTGGCTTGCTAATAAATTATTCCCTAATTTTACACTAATTCCACACACAAAAGAATAGAAAAAGTAGTTTTTTCCTAAAAAGAAACTAAAAAAAAGTCTATGTAAAGTTCTATATCAAATCTAATAGAAAAATTAAGAGTATTTTAGAGAAAATTTCAAATAATCTGAAACAGCCATTTTTTCTTTTATAGAATTAAAAGAAAAAATGGCTGTTTAAAATCACTTTTCCCACAAAAAATGTTCAAAAAAGCTAAATCTACCAACATTTTTATAAAAAAGAAATTTTATTTCCCACCACAATATTATTTTCATCAGAAAAACCAGAAGGAAGCTCAACCACATATTTAGATAAATATTTTTGTCCAAAAATATTCGGATACGTATCAGGATTCAAGTTTTTTTCTATACCAATAATATTTAAATCATCATCAACCCATAAAACATCAATTGAATAATTCATTCCTTTCATCCAGAAACCATAATTACCAATTTTATCAAAAACAAACAACATTCCCTGACTATTTTTTATCTCTTTTGTACCAGAAAGACCAAGTTCAATCTTACACTTATCATCTGCAACATCCATTATAATTCTCTTACCATTAATAAGTATTTCTTGCTTATTATATCTTCCACATTCTGTTACAAAAGTATTATCAACCCTATAAAAAAATATTCCGTACACAAAAAAAGCATTGAGTGCAATAGAAATTAAAAATAAAACAAGCAATATATAAAAATAAGTTTTTCTCATGATGATTTTAATTAATAGATTAATAAAACAGGTTATGTGACTAAAATTTCTACACTTGCTTCGCTCGTAAGAAATTTAAGTCCCCTAACACCATGGCTGTTTTTTCGGAATATGAATGGCCTCCGACCATTCAGAACACAGCGCGTGTCCTCACCCTCGCAGACGAGGCATTCGGACATCGCTCTCCGATAAATATTTTTCCGCTTTCGCTCATCTTCTTGGCGGACTGTGTCACGCCGAAGCCGAGCTTCAGCGAGGCGAAGGCGGAGGGTAAGAGATTTGAACTCTTGATGCCCTTTCGAGCATACGTCCTTTCCAAGGACGCGCACTAGACCGCTATGCGAACCCTCCAATAAAATAGAATACTACCTTATTGGGTAAAAAATTCAATCACTCAACTTTATGAACTTTAAAAACTTTATAAACTTTATAAACTTTTAACTAATTTTATATTGATCTATAAATCGTCAAACTCAAAATCGCAAATATGACGGACAAGAAAATAATTCCCGTAGCTATTTGTATAAGTAAAGGATTACCAACAACAAGAAAAAGTAAAATGAAACTAACTCCAAAACACTGTAAAACCATTTTTATTTTACCAACCGTTTTTGCAGGAACAATTTCCCCCTTAAATCTATAATATGCTAGGGAAATTATAATGAGTTCAAGAAAAATAACTGTATAGGCAAGAATAGGGTTAATAAATTTAAAAATCAAAATTCCACCAGCACTTCCTATAAGAATTTTGTCCGCAACTGGGTCAAAAACAATCCCCCAGTCTGTTATTTTATTTCTTGTCCTTGCTATAGCACCATCAAAAGCATCAGACAAAGCAGAAATAACAAATAAAATTAACCCGGCTTGATAATTTTCTATAACTAAATAATAAATAATAAAAGGAATAGAGATAAATCTAAAAATCGTTATATGATTCGGCCTAACAAACTCCGGAAAAATCCAAAGAATTGTATTTTTAAAAAATTTATCGATTAAAGTAACTTTAGCAATATATTTGGGCCTTGGATCATCAAAAACCCTAAAAAGCAAAAGTTTGCTATCTATTTTTTCTCCGATTTTTTTAAATTTTTCTTGAACCATAAATGTTGTCTTTATCCAAATACTTTTAAAATTTTCTTTCCTTAAGGTCTGACCTTTTTTGTGATTTAAGGTCAGACCTTTTTCCAGAAAATTTTATTAAGCTAATTATTACACACTTTATTTACCATTCATAATCGCCTTAATTCTTTGTTCAACTGGTGGATGTGTACTAAAAAGATTAAAAAACTTTTTATTTGTCTGACTTAAAGGATTTGCAATATATAGATGAGAAATTGAGCTATTTGTCCTTTGCATTGGAATATTTGCGCCAGAAATTTTTTGAAGTGCAGAAGCAAGCCCTTCTGGATATCTTGTAAGAAGAACACCTGACGCATCCGCCAAAAATTCCCTCTTTCTTGAGATGGCAAGCTGAATAAGCTGAGCAAAAATTGGAGACAAAATTACAAAAATTATACCGATAATAGCAAAAATATTTCCTCCTTTACTATCCCTATCCCCACCTCTCATACCACTTCTCATAAAAATATTTGCAATTATCGAAACAAAACCAACAAGAACAACTATAACAGTTGAAAGTAATATATCTCTATTCCCTATATGAGAAAGCTCGTGAGCTATCACTCCTTCAAGTTCTTTTTTATCTAACAATTGCATCAAACCAGTAGTAACAGCAACAACCGCGTGCTCTTTATTTCTTCCAGTTGCAAATGCATTTGGAGACATATCGTTTATTATATAAATCTTTGGCATTGGAAGACCTGCGGTAATGG
>JAPLZG010000069.1 GCA_026395155.1 Candidatus Tayloriibacteriota bacterium
ATTATCTTAGCAGGCAGACGGAGCAAGTAAACCTAAATAATGTTGAAGTTGGGGATGTCTTAGTACCACTAGCGAGTGAAGATTTTATGAATAAGATACATTCCCTCCATACTCAAACACACGATTTGACTGTACAGTCCAAAAAGTTTTATGAGGAGGCGGAGAATATTCTTCTAAAAGAACTGGGGCTAGATATACATAAGCAAAGCGATGATGCTATATCAGTGCGAAACCTTGCAGAATGTCTACAAGACAACCGTTTTGATGCTGAATACTGGCAACCTGAGTATGATTCAATAATCAAGAAAATCAATTCATATAGACTTGGAAGTAGTCTTATCAGTGCTGAATTTAAACAAATAAAAAGTAACTTCAAGCCAATTGAAAAACAAGATTATAACTACATTGAAATTGGAGATGTGAATGTATTTACTGGAGAAGTAAACAGTAACTCTATACAAGCAGAGGAATTGCCAGCGAATGCAAAAATAATGTTTGGTAAAAGACAACTAATAACATCAAAGGTTCGTCCAAATCGTGGTGCAACAGCAGTTCTTGATAACCACGATGGTTATATTGGCAGTGGTGCATTTGTTGTATTACAAGAAAAAGAAAGCATAAATCTTGAAACACTAATGGTCTATTTAAGATTACAACCAATAAAAGAATTACTTTTACGATACAACACTGGAATTTCTTACCCGACCATTACAGATAGCGACCTATTAAAATTACCAGTGCCACTTATAGATAAAAAAGTTCAAAAAAAGATAACTGAACTAGTTATATCTGCAAAGAAGCAGAGACTAAAGGCAAAAGAACTATTAGAAAAAGCAAAACTCGCAGTTGAAGTATTTATAGAAAAAGACGAGGTAGAAGCATTCAAAATACTGAAATAAAATATGAAAAACGATATAAAAAATATAATATGTCCTAACTGTGGAGAATCAATATCAATTGATGATGCTATAACACATCAAATTGAAACAAAATTAAGCAAAGAATTTGAGGAAAAAGAAAAAGACCTAAAAAAATCTATAGAAAAAGAAAATCAGATTATTCTTGCTGAGAAAGAAAAAGACCTTATAAAACAAGTTAAAGAAAATGTAGAAAAAAATTCACAAGAAGAAAAGAAGTTTTTAGAAGACCAACTATTGGAAACAAATAAAAAATTACAAAAAGCTAATCAAAATGAGCTTGAATTAAGGAAAGAAAAACAAAAACTTAAAGATGAAAAAGATACTTTTGAATTAGAAAAAACAAGACAATTGGACGAAGAAAGAAAAAAAATAGAAGAAGATGCGTCAAAAAAAGCTACCGAAGCACAGCAGTCTAAAATAGACCAATTAAATAAACAATTATCGGATGCGACAAAAGCTAAAGATGAATTGGCGAGAAAACTTGAGCAAGGTTCTCAACAAACACAGGGAGAGGTTCAAGAAATTATCTTAGAAGAACTTTTGAAGTCTGAATTTGTATACGATGATATTTCTCCTGTTCCTAAGGGTGTAAATGGTGCTGATGTAATACAAACAGTTAAAACCAAGATGGGCGTTGAATGCGGGAAAATAATTTGGGAATCAAAGAAAACAAAATCTTGGATGGAAGGGTGGATACAAAAGTTAAAAGATGACCAACGGTCAATTAAAGCAGATATTGCAGTTATTGTTTCTTCCGTTTTACCAGAAGGAATAAGCGGTATCTCTCTAAGAGATGGCGTATGGGTATGTGATATAAAACTTGCAATAGCTATCGCAACAGCTCTCAGACATTCACTTGAGGCTGTTTCAAGAGAAAGGCTAATGTCTGTTGGTAAAAACGACAAAATGGAGATTCTGTATAGTTATTTAACTGGAACTGAATTTAAACAGAGGATTGAAACAATTGTTGAAACTTTCTCAACTATGAAGTTATCTTTGGATAAAGAAAGATTATATTTTGAAAAATCTTGGACTGAAAAAGAAAAACAAATTCAAAAGGTTATTAAAAACACAGTTGGTATTTATGGTGACTTAAATGGAATTGTTCAATTACAAAAAATTGAATCTTTGGAATTACCAGAACCACCTAAAGATAAAAAGAAATTATAATGTTAAAATTTTTATCAAAAACAAACTATCTCATATACCAAGACTGGTTAATAAGCCAGAAATATACAAAGCTCAATCCTTATCACAGTTTGAGCTTATGATTATTGAATCAGGTAACGAAGTCGATACACTTGCACGAGGATTATTTCCAAATGGAATTTTAGTGGAAGATAAAGACGACACAAAACTCACAAAAAATCTTATTGAAAAAAGAACACCTATAATATACCAGCCAGTATTTGAGACATCAAAATTTAAAATGATTTCTGATATTTTTGTCTGGAACGGTGACGTAGGAGCGTACGATGTTTATGAAGTGAAAGCTTCAAACAGCGGAGAGAATAAAAAGCAGAAAGATGAAATTTATGCAAACGATTTGGCTTTTCAGTATGTGGTATTGAAAGAAAATAATATACCGATAAATAAACTGTATCTCGTGCGTTTGAATAAAGAGTATGTTCGGGGAGTAGAACTTGATTTAAATGGATTACTCACCAAAGAAGACTTCACTGAAAAAGTAAAAAATATTATTGAAGTAGTTGGCTCTGATATGGATACCGCATTTGATATTGTTTTTCAAAAAGAAGAACCGTACGGAGAATGCAAGTGTATGACAAGAGGAAGAAGTTCACACTGTACGACTTTTAAATATTCAAATCCAAATGTTCCAGAATATAGTGTTCACGATATAGCCCGTATTGGCTTATCAAAGAAAAAACTTGAAGACTTGATAGACAGTCAAATTTTTTCAATTTTAGATGTACCAGATGATTATAAATTAAGTGATATTCAAAAGAACCAAGTTCAAGTTGCACAGATGGACAAGAAGTTAATTGATAGAAATCTCATTAAAGAATTTCTTGCAACGATTATATATCCAATATCATTTTTTGATTACGAGACATTTCCATCAGCAATACCAAGATTTAGCGGGTATAGTCCATTTAATCAAATCCCATTTCAATTTTCTTTACATATAACTTCTTCAGAAGACGTAGAACCGAGACACGGCGAGTTTATATTTTCCAATGCGACAAAACCCGATATAGAATTTATAGAGGCATTACAAAAACAACTTCCAACATCAGGCTCTATCATTGTATGGAATAAAAGCTTTGAGATGGGTATCAATAGTAAACTTGCTGAAAGAAATCCTGAATATAAGGGATTTCTAGAAAATTTAAATTCCAGAGTAATTGATTTAGAAGATGTATTTAAACAACAGCTTTATGTTCATAAAGGATTTAAGGGTAAGACTTCTATTAAACTGGTTCTACCGACTCTCGTTCCAGCTCTTACCTATAAAGAGCTAAATATTCAAAATGGGGCTGTGGCTTCGGACACTTGGAATAAAATTGTAACTGGTGGATTTTCAGAAAGTGAAAAGAACGCACAAATTGAAAACCTTTTAGTTTATTGTGGATTAGACACGTATGCGATGTATGCGATTTGGAAGCACTTAATAGATTTAGAATAATATGGACGAAGAAACATTTGAAGTAGCTAAAGAAAATGACTTGAGCTTGGAAGAAGCCGAACAGCTCCAAGAGCTTGCTGATGAAACTGGTCTTGCCCCAGACGAAGCGATTGAGCTTTTGGATTAAAGGACAAGGTTCTGCTAAAATGAACACAGAGTAGTGAGAGTTGGTATTTTATAGCTTCGGTTATAAACGGGAGTCGTGAATTAAGTCCGTCATCCGCCTTGTGCGGTGGATTTGTCCGAAAGGATGAAAGGTAGCGGTGAAAAGCGATAACTGGCTTACGGGTGTATCAAGAGTGCTACTCTAACAAAGGACTTCCACTCGTGGAAGTTTTTTGTTTTATTTATGAAATGCTACAATAAAAAAATGGAAACAAGCACACAAAGCATTGGAAGACAGATACTACCAAGTGTTCACAATGCCAAATTTACTGCTATTATCAAACATAAGATAGGTTCTAACTTCGTCTAGTACCCCCCGCAGAGTAAAATTTTAATATAATTAATTTATGAAAATAATTTTATTTAGAGGTTTGCCTGGATCAGGCAAAACAACAATGTCAGATTTTGTTTCTAAAGAAACAGGTGTTCCTATT
>JAPLZG010000081.1 GCA_026395155.1 Candidatus Tayloriibacteriota bacterium
TCCACCAAACATTATCATCACGATTGTTAAGACAACTGCAATACCAAGACCAAGTTTAAAAGCATAACCTACAAAATCAGAAAGAGTTTTGGTGCTCCCACCCCCAGCAACTCCACTACCACCAAAAACGGATTTTTCAAGCGGGATGTATTTTACCGGTTCTGCAAAGACAAAGACTGAAGAAATAGATAAAACCATTAAAACTAATAATGCTATCGCGTATATTTTTTTGTATTTTTTATATTTGTTCACCGAAGTTTATTTTAAAACTATTATTAATATATTGGAAGATTCTTGTATAATTATCTATGCTTAATTCGATAGAAGCTGTTCCACTTATTGCCTTATTCACCTGTCTTAACAAAAGTTCATTTACTTTTCCATCTAAATTCGTTTCTTTTCCATTTACTAGCCATGTATATTTTAATTCTGAGCTTGTATTATTGTTCACATCAAAGAAATATGGTTCTGCTGTTATTAATATTTCTTCTTTATCTCCCAAATAATAATTATTTGTCAGTGCTTTATTGAAAAGCTTTCCTAAAAGAGGATCATTTTCGTAGAAGACTATTTTTGGTTTTCCAACAAATAAGAAAATATTATTTTCTGCAACAGCCCTTCCGGATGAATCTAAAACCTGTAGGGTAATATTTATATCACGAACTGGTACCTGACCATAAATAGTTAAAGAGCTTCTTCCCTTTCCTGAAAGATCGGCAAGCACGATGTTGTCTTTTATCCATTTAAAATTGAGATTTTCTGATGAAATTTTCTGTCCTGAAATCACGACATTTGGTATAGCGACAATTTTTGCTGTACCTTGGCTAGAAAGATTTGGTTTTCCTTTATAGAAAGGAATAGTGTAAGACATTGGCTCCAAAACTAGATCAACAGAAGGACTCTCTGCAAATGCTTTTATGCTGTATCCAACAGAAAAAATTGTAACTATTAATAGTATTATTATGATCTGTGATGTTTTCTTGAAAAAAAATAACATTTGCGTATATAAATTATAACACCCAGTAGTAGAATTTGCCATGAAAAAATTTTTTAGAAAGGATTGTGTCATTTTAAAGTAAACTAATATATAAAAAATATGATTGAATCGACTTTTTAAAAACAATGGCAAATTTCACTACTGGGTAACATATTTCTTTTTGCCTGCCCCGCCCGCTTGCGCACACCACATGGACTCCTCAAGGTCTGACCCCCGTCCGAACGGATTCATCCGGGCGGGTTTTCCCGTCCATTCTCTTTACTCTGTATTCCCCTGTCTGGTAAGGCGGGAATTCATCCGCTCTGTCATTGCGAGGGTAATCCCGTGGCAATCCATCCCATCCCCTTTTCTGTTTTATGCAACTACAACAACTACATCAATTAGAACATTTACAACTCTCTCTACATCCCATTTGCGATTTTCAATTCATCCTTTGCTCTCTTAATTGTAAGAAGTTGTGAAGGGTCTGAAGTAATAATCTGATCTTCGGTATATGATGCAATTATTTTGATTGCCACGTGTTTTAACCCCACAAAGAATCTTCCCTCCCCTACATCAGATTCTAGTAAAAGATATTTTTCCTCATCAGTAAGATTAAAAACTCTCTGCAAGTTATCAATAATTGTTGGAGATTGTTTAAGAAGAATCTGTATCGATGAGTTTGTAACAATAGGAAGTCCGTAAGGAGATTTCAAGAAATCTTCAACATCTTGAGTAATTGTAGCAAGCCCCAAATAATATTTTCTTCCTCTCTTTGCCATTGAATATAAGAAAGACGCTGTGTCATCTGATTTCATCATCCACCAAGCTTCATCAATGACGAGGAGTCTTTTCTTTATGTTTCTTCTTATTGCATTCCAAATATAGTGGGTAATAAGATACATTGCGACTGGTTTGAGCTCATCTTCCATATCTCTGATTGAGAAAACAATAAATTTACGATTTATATCAATGTTTGTTGGTTTGTTTAGAAAACCAGCCCAAGTCCCCCTCGTGTATTTTACTAGTCTCTGCACAAGAGAATCAGCTCCTTCCATACCCGAAAGAACAAGTTCAAAATCTGATAGAAGTGGTGGTTCTATATCGGCAAAGTTTGAATCTGGAGTAATATCTTTTAATGCATAAGTCTCGGAAATTGCTCTATCTATTATTGAATCTTCTTCAGGTGAAAGTCCCCCGAGCATTATTCTAAAGAGTCCGACAAGATTTATAATGTTCGATCTCAAAACATCTGACGGTGACTCATCTTCTTTTGGTGCAGGTAGATCAAAAGGGTTAATATGGCTACTTGAATTTAATGAAACAGAGAAAGACTTCCCTCCTGTTGCTTCTGCAAGAAATTCATACTCTTTTTCAGGGTCAATAACAATAACATCAGTATCAAACATCAAACTTCTAAGTATTTCTAATTTTGTACAATAAGATTTACCAGCACCAGATTTTGCGAATGTTATGGAATTGTAGTTTTCAAGAGAAAATCTATCAAAAAGAACCAAGCTCGCATTATGTCTATTGATTCCGTAAAGAATTCCTTTGTCAGATGTTAAATCGAAAGAAACAAAAGGGAATAAACTCGAAAGAGGTGAAGAATTTAGCTTTGAATGAACCTCAAGAAGGTCTGTCGCAATAGGAAGAACGCTCTTATAGCCTTGTTCTTGCTGAAATAATGCTGGTTTTACGTATATTAATCTTGATTCTAATATTGATTTTATCTCAGACTCTAATTTGTCTAATTCTTCATCTGTATCCGCATAAATACTTATATAAAGCCCAACATCAAAAAGTTTTTCCTGAGCTTGCTGAAGATTATCTCTTAAAGATTCAATGTCCTGATATGCTGTATCAAGAACCGGGTCTCTTACAAGGCCCTTTTTCTCCCTTTCATTTATTTGACTTTGAACTTCCGCAACTTTTTTCTGAAATTGCCTTAAAACTTTTGCTGTATCTATTGGGTGAACGAAAATCGAAACATTAAAAACTTTGTCTAAGTTTATTATTGGTGAAAACCAGCTTTCAGTAAGAAATCTTGGATAGGAAATAA
>JAPLZG010000043.1 GCA_026395155.1 Candidatus Tayloriibacteriota bacterium
CAAAATTAGTTGTAGGAAATAAAAATTTATCACGTAATGCTGTAAAAACAACATCACCAGATCATAAGATACTTTTATAATAATTAGCCTCGATTATTTGATTATAGAAATCAAAAAAAGATATTTTTCCATTAAAGAATACAGTAAAAGATAGGATAAACAGAGATGAAATTGTTAAGATACGAACAAATACAGATTTAATTAGATTAAAGTAAATAGAGGCAAATAATAGCATAACTAGAACCGAAGATAAAATGTAACGAGAAAAAGGGTCTCAAATAGTTCCCTCTAGTCATATACCACTCCATTGTTGAATCCCATAAAAAATGATTTGGACGGCAGATATAGATAACAGCAATAAATAGACCTTTCTAGATCTGTTATTTGCATTTAAATAAGCAATAGTAAATCCAAGAAAAAAGAACAGAACTAGTAGAGGGTTGATATCCCATAATTTGGTTTTTAATGACGATAGATTAGAAAGACTATATTTACTAATTTTTTTTGTATTGTCGTCATTTCATGTAGGTTGATAACGTTGGTAATGGTTCAGTATCGATTTTCATTGAAGATTTCGAGGGCCTAACACACTACCATATATCTTGTAATTAAAAAAGAATATGGGCATAGTAAAAACAAAAATTCAAGTTCCCAATAAGAAAGAGAAAATAATTTTTTTCCGATTATATTTTCAAAGGAATAAAATAAGGAAAATAAATAGGATAGGAACTATGTCTATTGATCTTAAAGCAAAGGTAAGAACTATAAATGGTAAAGTAACAAATAAATAAACATGTGACTTGTCATAGATATAATATTTGAGAAGATAATAAAAGATGATGATAAATAAAGCAACACTAGCCATGTTATTATATGGTATAATGGAATACCAAATCAATGAAGGGAAAATGAGTAAAAATCATAGTGAAAATCATCTAGTTCAAAAAAGCATAATATAAAGCTTTTTAGAAAAATATATTGCCAATAATAGAAATAAAGAATTAATCATGAAAATGATAGATCCTAAATTTAGGGAGAATAATATGCGTCGAACTAATGAGACTCAGATGAAAGACGTAATATAAGCCGTACAATCTTTATATAGGGTTGTTCTAATTCAAAATATATTTGCGTATCAATGGCACGCAAACTGATTACTAACCCCTTGAATAAGATTATCTCATTGGGCATATAGGAACTGTTGGTTTATATCAGTAACAGGAAAAGAATCGAAATTACTTTTACTCAAGAGAACAAAAGAAAATAGAGATAAGAATATAAATAGAAGTAAGAGAAATAAATTTTTAATTTTCATCTAAAGTTTTCCGAATGATTTTAAAAAGAGTCATTTTACCCAGCCGGCCATAAATGTAAGATATATAATAGGAAACATATAGAACACAAGAATAATCTCCTTAATGCTTTTTCAAAAATACATAGATATTGCCATTAGTCATAGGAATAGAACCAGTAAGACTTCTTTGTAATATCCTACAGATAAAAGGACTAGAATAGTGATTAGAAAAAACAAAGAAAGATTTATAATCCAAAAATATTTATTACGTGGTCTGTAATAATAATCAATAAATTTAGGTCATCTATGAAACATATGAATTATATTACTTTTGAATGATGTCCTAGTATTGTAATATACCTTAAAATCTTTCGTCTTCAAAATCTGTTTTTTAGAGACAATATTTCTAAGTAATTTTGTGTCATCAGAAGAGTTTTTACTTTCTAAATTATCGATTTGAGAATCAAGAAAGAGTTGCCTATCAACGAATAATACTCATGTTCATTTTGGAGTACCATCAAAAGAATCCTCATCGAAGTAAAAGTCATCAAAAACATCATTATATCAACGTTTATATACCTTACTTCTTACTAAGAAGAAGAAGACATCCAATGCTGAGTCTTTTTTTTGAACAACATGTCAGATTATCGGTTGATAATCCTTCTCATCAATTATTTTTAGAGCATTCGCAAAAATTTCACATTTACAGTCAAGAAAAATAAGGTTTGGAAAATGAGCTTCTG
>JAPLZG010000134.1 GCA_026395155.1 Candidatus Tayloriibacteriota bacterium
AGTCTTGTCCAACGCACAATTACACCCAAATGAGATTCGATTCCAACGTAAAAGGAGCCCAAATAGGACTCCCCAAACGTTGAATCATCTGTATCATATCAATATATGACTATAGATATGAACGATGATCATTTGGTAAGTGTGGCACAACTTAGAGAGTTTGCAAAACTTTCAAACAGTGCCAAATTCAAAAGTAATAGTTCAAAGGTCGAAACATATAAGTGGGTCGAGAAAACACTAGGAAAGTTTAGATACTTTTCTTTGAAAAAATTAGATAGGGGTATTATAAAGAAATATGTCATGAATATGACTGGGTATTCGGAAGGAGCTGTGGACAAATTAATTGCAAAGAAGAAAAAGTTCGGTCGTATCATTGTAAAGGAAAGAACACAGAATAGTTTTATAACATTCTATGAACCAAGAGATATATCATTACTTGCTGACGTAAATAATATTACACTTCACCAAAACGGAAGAGCTTTGAAAGAAATGTGCAAGAGCATGTATAACGATTTCAATGATTTGAGATTTGAAAAACTTGCTCGTATTTCTGTATCACATTTATACAATCTGAAGAAAACTCGAGTGTTTGAATCTAAATATTTACACTACACAAAAACTAATCCGGTAAAAAAAGATATTGGAGAAAGAAGAAAACCAAGACCAGACGGAATGCCAGGCTTCATAAGGGTAGATTCAGTGCATCAGGGTGATTTGGACAAAGAAAAGGGTGTATATCACATCAATCTAATTGACGAAGTAACGCAGGTGGAATACATAGGTTGTGTAGAAGGAATTAGTGAATTTTTTCTTTTATCTTTGTTGCAAGAACTTATAAACACTTTTCCTTTCAAAATAATCAGTTTTCATTCCGATAATGGTAGTGAATATATCAATCATCAAGTAGCAAAAATGTTACAAAAAATGTATGTGGATCAAACTAAATCAAGAAGTAGACATAGTAATGACAATGCACTGGTTGAAGGCAAAAATGGAGCAATTATTAGAAAGTACATGGGTTATTCTCATATACCAAAAGAATATGCGAAACGGATTAATATTTTTGACAGAGAATATTTAAATCCATATATAAACTTCCATCGATTCTGTGGTTTTGCTACTGATTATGTTGATATGAGAGGTAAAATAAAAAAGAAGTATGAGATTTATATGACACCGATACAAAAATTATTGTCGTTGCCAAATTATGAAAGATATTTGAAAGAAGGAATTACAAAAGAATCACTAATAACAGAAACAAGAAAGATTACACACTTTGAATCTGCACAAAAAGTCTTCGTCGAAAGACAGAAATTATTCAAAGAAATTAACAGAAAGGTATGATATGATTTGGGTGTAATTTAGGGATTGGAAAATACGGAGACGAATAGAAGGAAAATCAAGGTCCGACCTTAAGATTACCAGAAAGGTCGGACCTTGATTTTTAACTCTACATCCTCTCTGGAGCAGAAATACCTAAAAGAGTCAGCCCATTTTTCAATACTTCGGAAAAAGCTAGGGTCAGCGCAACTTTGTAAGGAGAATTTAAGTCAGTTTTATCAACTATTTTATTGTTTCCATAAAAACTATTAAATGCGGATGAAATCTCAATAAGATATGAGGCAATATAATGTGGAGAATATTCCTCCCCTGCTCTTTCTATTACTTCCGGGAATCTATAAAGCAAACTTTCGAGTATGTTAATACTCGCCCCGTCAAATTGTATTTTTATTTGACTGGGGTCGACTTTCGACTTAATTTTCTCTCCTTTCGCTTTTCTAAGTATTGACCTTGCCCGAGCATAAGAATATTGTAAGTATGGCCCAGAGTCACCTTCAAAAGAAATCGATTTATCAAAATCAAAAATAATATCTTTTCCTGTAACTTGTTTTAATATTGAATATTTCAAAGCTCCAACAGCTATCTTTTCTGCGGTTTCTATTTTCTCAGATTCTTTCATATCTCTATCTTTCATCTTTTCAATAACGGTTTGCTTAATAATATCCAAAAGTGAAATAGCTGTAATAACCTTTCCAGTTCTTGAAGACATTTTCCCTTCAGGAAGTCTAAGCATTCCATGAGAAACGTGTTTTGTCTTTTCGGCGAGTTCTGGATAAATCAAACTCAAAGCTTTTAACATAACATTAAAATAATCGCTCTGTTCATTTGCAGTAATAATAATAGATCTATCATATTTTGTTCTATCATACTTGAGTTTTGTAAGTCCAAGATCCTTTGCCTCGTAAGTTGGTAAGCCTTC
>JAPLZG010000096.1 GCA_026395155.1 Candidatus Tayloriibacteriota bacterium
ATAAAGATATTTTTTCAAGTGCGGGTATTGTAAATCCACCGTCTAAGTGGTCTGAATTTCCTCTTATTGCTGGGAAAATTTCTGAAAGCGATGTTAATGCAAATATAGTAAAAAGTCTTGCTCCACTTGGTGAATATAGAAATGTTAATAATGCAAAAGCTCTTTTGAGTTCAATCATAATGCAAGCGGGGAGCCCTATTGTATCGATTAATGATAGAGGAATGTTGTTATCTTCTCTTAATGGTAAACAAGAGTCTGAAATTGTTAAACCAACTGTTTCAGCTTTAAGATTTTACACAGATTATTCAAACCCTAAAAAAACAGTTTATTCTTGGAATAGATCTCTTCCATCTTCAAAACAATTTTTCTTGAGTGGAGATTTAGCTATATATTTTGGTTTTGCATCAGAATATAAAGATATTGTTATTAAAAATCCAAATTTGAATTTTGATGTAGCAGTAATTCCTCAAACAATCAATTCAAAAGCGAAAATTACATTCGGAGAATTATATGGTTTTGCTATTTTGAAAAACTCTCCAAATATTTTAGCCTCTTATAATCTTATTTCGTATCTTACAGGTGTAGAATCTGTTCCTGTCTTCTTAAAATTTGTTGGAGGTGCACCTGCTAGAAAGGATTTGATAAACCTAGGTTCTCAAGATCCAGTCGAGTCAATATTTTATAGTTCTGCTATAATATCTAAGGGATGGATTGATCCAGATTTTGATAAAACCAACCAAATTTTTCAAAGTATGGTTGAAGATATAACCACTGGTAAATTGAGTATAGAAAATTCTGTACAGAAAGCTAGTGGAGATTTGGATAATTTATTCACCCAATAAAGCTCTTACTAACGCATTATGAAATATACTTAGAAATTAATGGTATTAATTTGTTAAACAGTTTATAATTTACTGAGAGCAAAGATTAAAACTGCATAATGCAAAAAAGTTATTAAGGGATATGGCTATATAAAATATATGAAAACAAAAACAACAAAGGTTATTATAAAAGAAGTCGCAAATAACTTTTTTATTAGTAAGAGATTTATAGGGTAAACCCGCTAAAGTTTTTGCCAATGTTTGTTAAAAATTAATTTATTGGGCGGGAAAAGGTCCGACCTTAAATCTGTAAAAAGGTCGGACCTTAAAGAGCCATTAAAATAAATGATCCCGCTTCCGATGAAAACGGAAACGGATTGAAAATGTAAATATATCTTTAAATAATGATTCTCTATATAAATTTAAACTAAATCTTATATACGAGGCGGAAATATTTTTAATTCGAACACTTAATAGTAAAATGAAAAGTATACAAAATTAATCAATTAATTAAATAGGAGAAAATAAAATATTTCCTATTTCTAACGGGATGAAAACATTTTTATTTAAAAAAAGACAAATTATTATAAGATCATTTTCTATCTTATTGTTAGTTTTGGTTTTATTACCATTTATCTCATTCGGAGCTATTGTTAACTGTGGTAATAGTGATCCATCAGAATGTAATTTTTATTCTATAACCAGAATGGTAAATGAAGGGCTTAAATGGTTTATGGGTATTTCTATTTCAGTTGTTACCATATCTTTTGCTATTGCAGGTGGAATGATGCTTTTGAATCCAGGAGATTCAGCCAAGAGAAGTAAAGCAAAAGAGGTCTTTAAGAATACTATTATCGGTTTAATTATTGTTCTTACTGCATACCTTATTGTTTATACTGTTCTAAAAGGTATTACAAATCCGGACAGTGGAGTTTTTCGTTTTTTAAAAGATAAATAAATATTATGATAAATAAAATATTAATTAGGAAATCTTTAGTCTATATTACAAGCTTTTTGTTTATAATTATTCCGATTATATCTTTTGCACAACTTGAAAATCCTCTTAAAGACACTAGCATTACAAAAATTGTTGCCCAACTTATGGATATAGTTATTAAAGTTGGTTCAGTGGTAGCTGTCCTTGCATTCATATATGTTGGATATCTTTTTGTTGAGGCAAGAGGTAATACGGGTAAATTGGATAAAGCTAAAGAAAATCTTTGGTATACTGTTATTGGTGTCACTATATTACTCGGCGCGTCAATTATTGCAAATACCATTACCACTACTGTCACCAGTATTAAATAATTTAGTGGTAAATAAAATTTAAAATTAATATAAAAATGAAAATAAAAGTTATTAAAAACAGGAAAATATATTCATTTTTGTTTTTGTCATTATTTTCTATCCTATCTTATAGACCAGCTTTTGCTTCAACATTTAAAGAAGTTGTTGATAAAATATATGAAAAAGTTTTTAGTCCAATAATATCTCTTATAATCGCTCTTGCCGTTGTTTATTTCTTATATGCTGTTTCTAAATTTGTTAGGTCTGATGGTAAAGAAAGAGAATCTGGAAAAGAGCTCCTTGTTTGGGGGATTATAGGATTAGTTGTGATGATGTCTATTTGGGGTATTGTGAGTATGGTCCAAGGAACCTTGAAACTGTAGATAACTCGATTTGCTTAATTTTTTATAAGTTTTATAATTAACAGGTATAAGATTAATAGTCGCAATTAATTTAGGTGTGGGTTTTATTAGGTCATTTATTAGTCTGCTCAACAAAGTTTTTATTTTTGTCATCCTCAAATGCAGGTCCCCATTTTCATGGGGATAAACTCCTGCGGGGATCCAAAGAATCTGAACTGGATTCCCGTCTACACGGGAATGACAGAGAGGAAAAATTTTATAGGGTAAAAAATAATTTATTTTTATGATGAAAAAAGTATTGGCTGGTGTTGTAGTTGGTCTAGCTCCTTTATTAGCTTTGGCACAGACTTTAGAAGGTGTGATTGGTAAAGTTAGAGGTATTTTAGATTTGATTGTTCCAGTTATTATTGGAATTGCTGTTATATATTTCTTATGGAATGTTGCTAAATATGTATTAAGTGCTGATGGTAAGGAGGAAGCAAGAACAGGTATGATTTGGGGTATTATAGGAATAGTTGTGATGGTTTCTGTTTGGGGATTAGTTGCTCTTGTTCAGAATTCATTTGATATTAGGGGTACTAGTCCACAATCTGTTCCTACATTGCCACAATAGTTGATTGAAAATATGTTAGATTTATTTTTCCAAAAGGTATATGCTGCTTCTGGTCCGGATGCAATAGGGAGTAATGGCTCAACGCCAATAATATATCTTCTTGTTGGTCTTGCTGTCATATATTTTCTTTGGGGTATGTTTGAATTTATCCAAAATGCAGATAATTCAAGTAAAAGAGAAGATGGTTATAAGCATATGATTTACGGCGTGATTGGTCTAGTTATTATATTTTCGGTAAACGGTATCATTGCATTAATCACATCAACTTTAGGTATTGCTCAATAAAAGAAAGGTTGTAATTAAGTCACATTCAAATCCACTCTGCCGAAAGGTGAGGGTGGATTTTTGAATTTATGTCGGGAAAAGGTCTGATTTTAAATCGGAAGAAACCCGCCCGGATGAAGCCCCGCCAGAACCCGTCCGAATGGACATCTGTCCGGGCGGATGATTCTTTTGGGCTGGCGTTCGGACGGGGTCTGACCTTAAGGAGACATCATATCTTTCTTTGAATTACAATACTCCCAATTACTGTAATTGCGAGCTTTGCGCGGCAATCCATTCCCGCTTCTACTCTGTCATTCCCGCGAAGGCGGGAATCCAGAAGTATTTTGATTTTATATGAGTAGAACTGGATTCCCGCCTTCGCGGGAATGACAAATACATATGTTTCGTAATTCAAAGTATTTTTGTCTTATTCGTATCCATTCGTATCATTCGCATAATTCGTATATTAGTTTTATTTATTTGTTAATTACCCCAAACACCAAAGTCATACGGACTCGTGCTTGGGAAAGTAGAGGGATGGACTATTCGTCCACGCACTTGTCCTGGGTTGGTGAGGGGTTAATAAAATACAGTCGCTTCACTCGTTATTTTAATAAAAAAAAACGGGGCGACAAGCATTACTGCCTGTGCCCCGTGTTTATGCGATCAGTCTACCATTACTGGCCGACCAACCACATTGGAATGAACTTGCTTGACCTACGGTCAGATTGACCGCCATGATAGCGATTTTTCGAACGTGGGGTTGGTGCAAGCCACCATCTTCCACCGT
>JAPLZG010000083.1 GCA_026395155.1 Candidatus Tayloriibacteriota bacterium
CAGCAATATCCTTCTGTTTGTGACAACACAAATACAAGGCATGAAGTCTATCTCTGTCACATTCTCTCAAATGTCTAAATGTTTGTCTTTTTTTCATACAATTCTATATTACAGAATTGCATTTCAAAAGAGAATTAACATATGGTTCAATAGCTTGGAATTACCCCTAAGGTATAAAATATCGAGATGTTATACACAAAAAAAAGAACGTACTCAAAGTCCGACATTTTCCCGCCAAAAATAAAACCGCGTGTTTTGCTCGGAAGCAAAACACGCGGAGTTTAGCAGGATCAAGTCCTACTTGTTGGGCACCGCAGCTGGTTCATCGGGAGACCATTCACGGACAAGCCGGCAAGATCCCCAGCTCCACCTGTCACCGCCAAAGAAAAGAGAGCGAACACAACGACTTCCATCGGTGAAGCAGTAAATTGTCCCCCAGAAATACACTGCTTTACCCTTCCAACTTTTCGGAATCAACTCCGGATGCGCCAGGAAGAAGTCGAGCAGGTTGGCGTTGTAGGGATTCTTAGTTTCAACCTTCTTACAAAGATCATTGCCCACAGTCCAATCTCTCTTCTGTTGTTCTTCCGAGAGGTAGAGGTCTACCATATTCGGACGGAACGGAATCTTGCCACCTTTCGTGTGGGACTCAACCTTCCAGCCTTCGGGAATAAAGGGGTCGGCGTCGAGATCCACTTTCGCAATAATCTCAACTCTCCCCTCCGCCACCGCTTGGAGTTCCAACATCACACGATCAAACGGGAGCGTTCCTTCCTGAATTCGCCGAAGGATATCATCCTTGCGAATTTCAAATTGACCACGCAGATCCGTCGGCAGTTTTCCCTTCACGCAACCGTCTTCTCCGACAACTTTAGTCGTCTTCATGACAGTTTCTCCTATTTTCAGCGTCTTATTATTATTTCTCCGAGACATTCGGAGCGATAATTTACGACACCAGCTCACAAAGAGCAATTCCAAAAAACTATATCATATTTGATTATAAAGTCAAACTCATTTTTAATTTTTATTGAGAATTGGACGGGAAAAAATTGAACCTTTTTCCGACAAAAAATAAAAGTCGGAAGCAAAACTGGGCGGAAGCATCACAATTGTGGAACCACGACACGACGACGGTCGCCGGCATTCCAGACGGTGTTTAGCGACAGCAGAAAGCATGCGTTTACGCTATTGGTGTTTCGGGATTTGGGAAGGTTGCCTTTTCGAGTAGGTACTGGAGTTGTTCATAGGGTATATCGAATTCTACAATCGGGCAGTTATGAAGAAGAATTCCTGATGACTTTTTCGAAACCCTCGCATACACCTTGATAATGTCGCTTACTCGCACACTGGCACCATCGTATTCCAGCATTTTTGCGCCATCAACATTCGACCAGATACGAATCTTATCCATTGAGCATCTCCCTTCCTTTTGGGTTGTTTCTTTTTTGCTGGACTCTTCGCCACAGCTTTCAAGTGATTTTTTCAAATCAACTAAAAGCTGTGGCGAAATTTTCGTCTCTTTTAAAAGAACTTATTTAGTTAGTATTTTATCACAATAAAACAATAAAATCAATCCCAATACGCTATACATATGGCGTATTGAAAAATATCCTTATTTAAAGCCATATCCTTGATATTCTAAAATACCCTTATTTTTCAACATGCTCATACTCATACTCATACTATCTTACCCAGTTGCACGAAAAAACCCTTGTATTATAATATTAAATAGGTCTTGAGCTATCTGTGGTGAGCCTAATCTGGCTTACAAAAGGAAAACACAGAGAAATTTAAGATAAAATTTTAATAGAAAAAATAATTTAAATTAGAGTGTAAATGCATAACACTTTAATTTCAAATAAGATGAATCCCGTTAGAGATAGTTAAATATCATTCAATGATATTTAACGCAGAGAATAACTATTCTCAATGTCATAACAGGATTTATATTAATTTAGATCAAGTGCAAATTCATAACACTCTGATCTCTAAACGGGATGAATAAAGCATCATTGGTTGACGCAGTTCACGGAGTTCTAAATGGAACAAAGGTTCAAGCGGAACAAGTTGTTGACGTAGTTTTTGATTCAATTGTCGGTAGTCTAAAGAAAGGAGAAGAAGTTTCTGTTGCAGGTCTTGGTATTTTCTCTGTAAAAGCAAGAGCAGCAAGACAAGCAAGAAACCCAAGAACAGGTGAGACTCTCCAAGTCCCTGCTATGAATGTTCCAAAATTCAGAGCTGCAAAAGCTTTGAAGGAAGCAGTTAAGTAAGAGGAATATTGAATTTGGAATATAGAATATAGAAAAAAAGTCACCCGAAAGGGTGATTTTTTGTTTTCTTAAAGTGAAGCTTATTTAACCGCCGGAAAAGCGAACATAACTCAGAAAAATACAAAAGAAAATCGCGCCATCCAGAGATGGCGCGATGTCGATTCGAAAAGAATCCACTAAACTGACTACGCCTTGAAATTACAGATATCATCAAGAGTAATCGCTTGATCAACCTCGACAACATTTAGACTGATTGTACCGAGAATAGCTCCTTTGATGGAGTAAAACTCGTTAAGGATTGTCTGGCAACACACTTCAGCTGTTGCCTTCTTTTCAGCAGAAGAACCAACTGCTTGCGATGTAATTTCACAGATACGACGACGTGCGATAAGCGCAAGCTTCACAACATCATCGAAAGCATCCTTTCCATCCTGTGTTTTACAACAGGCATCAAAAAGGTCTTTCGCCTTGGTGACATGAATTCGAACACTCGTTTTCATCTCTAATCCCCTTTCAAGGCCATTTTTCTAGCCATGTTTGAGACCGACAGGACCCAATTCGTTTGAACTTTCCTTTCATATCCTATCACATCTCTCCATGAATTGTCAATACTCTTACTTTCACAATAACGAGATAAAGCATTCGCATTCGACATCCAAGAATCATGAGCCATTCTTCTGGAATGATCTGCTTGATTTTTTGTTATTCTATCAATTTCTTTGTCCATTCTTGCAAGAGTAAGATTATCTATGGTAGAAATATATCTAAGCAATGATTTCAAAAAATCATCAAAAAGTTCTTTGGCAATTCCATCAATTTTAGAAACTTCCTTTAAATCAAAAAGTGAAGAAATATTTTTATCTATTTCCACAGAAGAAAGATCATACCCTTCAATTTTTGGGGTAGTTGGCTTTTCTTCTTCACCAAAATCAGGAAAATCATGACCTTTTTCATGACTACTCAAATGTTCCCATGCTTCGTTTAAATTTAATGACATATTTTTACTTATTCTGTGCGGGTAAGGCGAATCGAACGCCTAACCGGAGTTTGGAAAACTCCTATTTTACCATTAAACTATACCCGCATTATTTAAATCCTTCACCAAATTGAACCAAATACAACTAACAAAACATATTATACACAAAATTTAAGATTCTCAAAATTTTAAATCTTTATCACCTCATCAAAATCATCCTCCTTTTCAACTTTCTTTCTTCTTTCAAAACCACATTGCATACATTTATGAGTTATAAAATATTCGCCATTTTCTAATTTTACAGAAATCGGTTTCATCATACCGCCACAGATTTCTTCCCTATCACCCGGATTTACATCTACGTGCTTACTCCAGAGACATTTTGGACAATGATTGGTAAAACCATTCCCTATCACTAGATTGCCACAATTTCCGCATTTAAAGTTCTCAATTTTCCTTTGAAAGTTTTTTGTTTGATCCATTACATTATTTCTTATTCGTATTCATTCGTATCATTAGTATAATTCGTATATTGGTATGTTTAACTTAATACTCTTATTATCTTCGCCTTGTTTGCTGATTTTTTAATTATTATCTCATCATTGTCTTCGAGCAATATTTCACTTTCCCCATTATCAGCATAAACAAGCGCAGGTCCACGAATTATTTTAATTTTTATATTTGAATCTTCTTTAAGAACCATATGATCAGATTGTTCAGTACTATTATTGAAAGCAACTCCGATACCTATTTCAAAAAAACTATCAGCAATAGATCTGTAATATCCAGTAGAACCAAAAGGTGTTGCAATAATTACTCCATCCCCTATTATTTGTCCGCCAATTTTTTTATCATTAACAAATAACTCATATCTTATCGCTCTCCTAGGATTAAAATTATGAACAACTATTTCGTTTAAACCAACCAATTTTTTTCCTTCAAAAAAAGCTGAGATTTTCATCTCTTTTTCAATTATATATTTCCTAGAAATAACCTTTTTTAATAATTCTTCTTTGGGAATATTATGACCCTTTTTGCATGTTTCACTTCTCTTAACAATAAATTTTGGAATTCCGGGATACTTTGCTTCGGCTTTCATAAAAGTTCCATCGCCTCCATAACTTGCAACAACATCTGGTTTTTCTTTTTTATCAGAATCATCAATAATCTTAAAACCGATCTTTTTTACCAAATCGATTATTTCGTCTCTTTTTTTACCATGGATAATAATTTTCATAATATATTTAATTTATCACAATATTCTTCCATAAAAAACAAATTTGTGCTAGTATTTGCAGACAATCAAAATATCGGAGTATAGCCCGACAACATGATTACATATTAAACGGGTAAATGTAACGACAGCTTTAAATTTCAGTTATCATCTTGAAAAATAATTAAATATCGGAGTGTAGTGTAACGGTAGCATTCGTGCTTTGGGAGCATGCGATCCGGGTTCGAATCCCGGCACTCCGACAAATGAGAATGACCCTATTGGGGCTATTTTCATTTGTCGGAGTGAACGAGCAAAAGTCTTTGCTCGTAGGTTGAAAAGTGAATACTTGGAACTTTTCAAAGACGGAACGAGCAAGGGCGAATGAGTCGGGATCGAGAAATTTTTCAGCAGAAAAATATTCGTGATACTGACCCTGTAAGGGTCGAAATTCCCGGCACGTCCTCGTAAAGCCCTGGGAGTGCTTTACGAGGATTCTATCTTCTCTGCATTGCTTGCGTCCGGGATTCAAACAGCAGTTTTTAAACCTCCTTATACTCAAACATTTCTGGTGGAAAATTCACCCCTTTTTTCATAACAGTGTCATCAGCTCCAATAAAATATAATTCTTTTGGACTAGCATATATTGCATAGCCACCCCCTCCACCCAATCCCCCAACATAATATGCATCGGGTTTAATTGTCGGTAAACTAAGATTCTGTCCAGATGCAAGCTGCATCGGAATAGTAGGAACAAAATCTTCTTCCCCCAATAACATTGTAGTTTTTAATTCACCACTATCAATCATTTTTTGTAAGTGTCTAATTTCTTCTACTGATAATCCTTCTCCACCGATAGTCTTTTCTGCACCTATAGTTTTGTTAGTAAGTTTCTTTAATGCTGAAACAATGTGACCAAGATAATCACTATCTCTTACTATTTCTCCTCCACTTTCAGGATCATTTATTACATTGGGTGAAATATGGATAATTGAAACACTGTCTGGAGTCTGCATAATCAAACCACTACATTCATAAAAACCCTTAGCCAATATTGCACTGTTATGACTGACACGTCCCTCTACCCCACTTCCTTTTTTGTAATCAAACTCTACTTCTGGAAGCTTTGCCCTATCTTCTCTAAATTGTTCTTGGACTTTCAGGTTATCTCCTCTTTTCTCTCTTTCTACTTTAGAAAATGACTTAATCCAAGCTCCAAATCTATCAAAAGGACTATCAGTAGTCATTTCTCTTTCTTTTCTATATTCTTCTCTCGGCTTGAAAACAGCTCTCCATCTTTTTCTTTTTATTTTTTTTCTGCAGAAGAAATCCCCAAAGATTTTCTAATTTCTTCTATTCTAGCAATGTCAGGGTTATCAATATCTGATACAAGAGCATCTCTTTTGACTTCCAAAGATTCCACCTGGGGTCTTTGTGTTTCACCCTGATCAATTCTCCCCTCTTGATTTACAATTTGTGGTTGTTCAAAATTCATTTTTTTATTATACCTTATTATTTCTGATCTGCTCACTAGCGAGCGAGTTTTCTCTTTTAAAAACCATTTAGCAGCGCGACGGCGCGAGAATAGCAAATTTTCAGCAGAAAATTATGCGCGGTTTTTAAAAGAGAAAACGAGCGAGCCTCTACTCTACGAAATGACTCTTCCTTATCATCTTTATCTCCTCTTCATTTTCTTCTTCCTTTTTTTTCTTTCCCTCCTCACCCATTTCTTTCAATTCCTTTTCTGGTAATTTAATAAGCTTAATTGATCTTTCACTCAAATATTCTTCTGTATTTAATTTTGGATTTTCCAAAACTTCTTCAAGAAGCGCGTGAAGAACAAAACCAATTTTTGGCCCAGCTTTTTCTCCGGTAACTTCCATAAGTTTTACTCCATCCATTTTAAGCATACCAACAGAAATCGGATCCCTCACGGCTTCATCTATCATCGCATGGTATTTTCTAAGTCTATAAGGACTTTCTTTCGGCCTCCCCATCCCGATTCTGTCACAACTTCTCACATTCATAAGATCCCAAATATCTTCCTTCCCAACTTTTGCAACAATTCTTCGAACAGCAGACAAACTTATCTGCTCTGTATCAGCAAAAAACATATGCCACCTTACAAGCCTTGTTACTTTTTCAATAACTTTTTTAGGATATCTCAAATCTTGCAAAATCTTTTCTGTAATTCTTGCGCCTATTACTTCATGACCATAAAAAGTTGGTTTTACCTCGCCGTAGCTTTGAGCGGAGGCGGGCTTCGCTTCTCCAGTCCTTGCCTCGCCAGAGCTTCGAGCGACGGCGGGTCTTTTAGATTTTGGTTTCCCGATATCATGTAAAAGCACTGCAAGTCTAATTTCCAAATCCCATTTTTTATCTGCAGAATGTTGTAAAGCAATTAAAGAATGTTCCCAAACATCATATTTGTGAGCTCCTCCTTGTTTTACATCAATGGTTTTTTCTAGTTCTGGAATTATATATTTCAATAAATCATATTTTTTACAAGATTTAATCCCCTTCATCGGCTCATCCGACATTATTATTTTAGAAAACTCATCGCGTATTCTCTCCTTTGCAATTTTTTCTAGAAGACTTCCCTGCTTCAATAGTGCGTCCTCTGTATTTTTGTCAATTTTGAAATCAATATTATTTGCAATTCTCACAGCACGCAAAATTCTAAGACCATCTTCTTGAAATCTTTCATGTGGATCACCAACAGTTTTTAAAATTTTATTTTTTAAATCTTCTTGACCATTATAAAAATCCTCAATCTCGCCTTTATAAAAATCTTTCTTGCTTGCCACGAGGTCAGCAGACTTTTCGTGGCTTCCCTCTCCGATAATTTTTAGTGCAATAGCATTTATTGTAAAATCTCTTCTATGCAAATCATCATCAAGCTTTTCACTAAAAATAACACTATCCGGCCTTCTATTGTCAGAATATTCTGCTTCAAGTCTATAAGGTGTTATTTCGATAACCTTAAGAGTTTCATCTGTAACACTTTCATTTACAACACCAACTGTTCCATAATTATTTTCATAAAAAGTCTTTGGAAAAATTTTAATTATATCTTCTGGCTTTGCATTTGTTGTTATATCCCAATCACTTGGTTTCCTTCCAATTAAAATATCCCGAACACAACCCCCAACAAGATATGCCTCAAAACCAGCTTTTTTCAAAACTTCTGTCGCGTCTTTTATTTCTTTTGGTATCGGCCCAAATTCTTTTACTGCTTTTCTCATTTGTTTGATTTTATCAAATAATTACCTAAATATAAACTCACTTGTGCCCCCGGAAGGAATTGAACCTTCATCACTGGTTTCGAAGACCAATACTCTATCCGTTAAGCTACAGGGGCAACAACATCATCATACGTTAAATTGACCTAAAATAAAAGTTATAATCATTTTGTTACCTATAATCGGACTTGCGTCTTATACTTAATTGATATATCATTATAAATATGAGAAAAGATAAACAACTAGCACTAAAATTAAGAAAAACTGGAAAAAGCTATAATGAAATAAAAATGGAGCTAAAAGTCCCCAAAAGTACACTATCGGACTGGTTTCGTGATCAAAAATGGTCAAACAAAATTGCGATAGATCTTAGAAAAAAGGCTGACATTGGCCATATAGTCAGGATTAAAGAACTAAATAAAATTAGAGGTGAAAATTTAGAGAGATTATATAAAGAGGCAGAAAAAGAAGCTATTGAAGATTATTCAGAGTTAAAAAATCACCCTCTTTTTGTTGCAGGCCTTATGATTTACTGGGGTGAAGGAAATAAAGCATCTCCAAATCGCTGCGGAATAGCAAATACAGAGCCTGCTATGATAAAACTATTTATGTCGTTTTTATTTAACATTTGTTGTATTCCTAAAAACAAAGCTAAAGCATGGATACTACTATATCCTGATTTAAATGAAAAAAAATGTAAAGAGTACTGGATTCAAAATACCGGTTTGAGGTATGAAGATTTTAACAAAAGTATTATAATACAAGGTAGACACAAGACGAAAAGACTCAATTTTGGAGTTTGCAATTTTGGAGCAAGTAGTGCATACTTGAAGCACAAAATTTTAATTTGGATTAATCTTTTGTCTAAAGATCTTACAAAAGAAAATTATAAAGCGGGCATAGTTTAGTGGTAGGACGAGACATTGCCAATGTTTAGGTGGGAGTTCGATTCTCCCTGCCCGCACATATTAAAAAAATTCCCGGATGAGGGAATTTTTTTAATATGTGCGGGCGAAAAATCAATTTCATTTATTTTTTTCTCAAAACCATCACCTAACCCTTCGAATATCTCAGGGCAAGCAACCAAAAGCTACCACCTATCTTTAAGGACACTCTCCTTTTTAAAAAGACATACAACGACACAAAAATAATAAACCATAAATATACGACAATTTTTAAATCTTATAAAATAACATTATTTCATCAAAACTGTGGATAACTATGTTTATATGTGAATTAAAGACAGTCTAATAGATTTCACATGAAATCAGACTTTTAATGGTCTTTTAACTAAAATACGGCTAAAAATATGTTTTATACGTCTTTTATTACGCTGCCTTATGACTTGTCCAATACAAAGTATGTACTAAGAAACACTCTTCCTGTTTCAGATGAAACATAGCCAAAATTAGAAAATTACTATTTTATCTGTCATTCCCGCCTCCTCTCGATGAAACTCGAGATAAATCGCGGGAATGAAAGAGTTATGATAGAATATAATGAAACATGGCTTTAAAAACCCAAAAACAAGTGACCGGGACGTTAGGAGAAGATCTTGCCTGTAGGTTTCTGATGAAACATGGTTTTGAAATTGTTGAAAGAAACTACTGGCAAAAGTGTGGGGAAATAGACATAATAGCCAAAAACAAGGGTATTCTTCATTTTATTGAGGTAAAAAGTGTTTCGTGTGAAAACATTAACAATGTTTCAGATAACGGGTATCGACCTGAAGATAACTTGCACTCCTGGAAATTAGAAAGATTAAAAAAGACAATTCAAGTATATTTAAACAATAAGTCTGTTTCATCTGAAACAGTTTGGAAATTTGATGTTATCACGGTTTATATTGATACAAATAACAAAGTTTCACGTGTAAACTTCCTAGAAAACATCATATTATAGCCAGTGAATAGGTTTTAGGTGCTAGTTTCTAGGTTTTAGTATCAAAAATCTATATTATAGGCCGTATTTTTATGTTTCACATGAAATCATCTGTATTCATCTCCTCCGAATAGTGTAGTACGAAGTACTTCCAATAAATCCCATCCTTGGTTGAGGAGGGGTGGTGAGTCTGCGAACCGGGGTGGTGTGTTTGGAGGAGTACCGAGTCTTCGAGGGGAGGTGGTGTAATCTCCTCTATTCCAAACTTAAAGACAAAAAAACCATATCTTAAGCCAAATTTTATGTTTCATGTGAAAAAAAGTAGGCCACCCCACACCTTTTTATAAATATGCAACCCCAAATACCAAGATCATACGGACTCGTGCTTGTATTATTCGTATCCATTCGTATCATTAGTATAATTCGTATATTGGTATTATTCATTCGTTAACAACCCCAAACACCAAAGGTCATACGGACTCGTGCTTGGGAAAGCAGAAGGATGGACTATTCGTCCCCGCACTCGTCCTGGATTGGTGAGGGGTTAGGAAAATACAGTCGCTTCACTCGTTATTTTCCACAAAAAAAACCGCCCTAACTCTGAGCAGAGCAGTGGGCGGGTCGAAAAGCGACACCTCGTGAGTTTGCATCCCCTTAAAACATCTTACCGTTTTATAAAAAATGTTTGTAGGATAGATGTAAGGGAAGGAAAAAAGATGTGAACATCACCAAGCGAACTTTTCAATTTCGAAGCGCGATCAACGCTTCAGAAAGAACATTCAACTAGATTGTCGAGGAGAACAAGAAACTTGAGTTGCATGTCTAATTTCTTATTTGACTTTCCAATTGATCCTTAGTAATTAAAGGACATTCATTATATGACTACAAATAAGGATATTATTTCTAATAATTTTAGAATTAAAATATTTTATTCAGTTAAAATTATTTACTTGCCATACATTTTAACAAATTTTGCTTTTTATTTTTAAAAAAATAAATTTAATTCATAAAAAAATATCTTTGTGATATAATAAAAAGTATAAAAGATATGTTTGAAAAATATTTAAAAGAAATTGGATTGAGTGAAAAAGAAGCAGAAGTTTATCTAGCACTTTTACGAGGTGACAGTTTTTCAATATTAGAAATTTCTAAAAAAACAAAAATAAATCGAACAACAATTTATCCTGTAATAAAATCTTTATCTGAAAAAGGTTTAGTTAGTGAAACAACCACAAATACAAAAGTAAATTACCAAGCTGAATCTCCAGATAGATTAGAAACTTTTATAGAGAGACAAAAGATACTTCTCGAAGAGAATTCAAAGAAAATGAAGGATATTATTCCTCAATTAAAAAGTACTCAAAGGGAAGTGGGGGAGAGACCTGTTGTGAAATATTTTGAAGGTAAAGAGGGAATAATAAGCGTAAATGAAGATCTCTTTAGTAATCCAGTAGAGGGGGAAAAGGCTTATATGATATATTCTAAAGATCTTGTGAATGAGGTCTTTAAAAAAGATGAAACAGCCAAATTTAAAAATAACAGAATTAAAGAAAAAATAAAAGGAATATCAATATATAATTATAAAGATAATAGTATTCCGAGTGATGAAACTTCAACAAGACTAAAAATTGATGAAAACAAATACCCCATAAATTGCGATATATCAATATACAAGGATAAAATTAGAATAGCTACGTTGAAAAAAAATCTATCAGGAATTTATATTCAGAGTACCGATCTAGCGGAGACTATGAAAAGTTTAATTAGACTGATTCATGATTTACTAGCTAAATAAATTAAAAGAGGGGCTCGGATGAAAATCATCCGAGCCCCTTGAGCCAAAAGGTCATTGAAATTAACACCTTTTGATACTAAGCTGTGTGTTTTAGTCTCACCTCCGAAGTTGGTTGTTGAAGAACATAAAATACCCGACATCTGAAACAAGTATAGCAAATTAAAAATCTTTGTCAAGCAATTTTGACAGTTTTATCTATTTTGTATCTATAAATGCTAAAATGTGCCCGATTTATATGGGTATTTTTGATATTAGCTAAAAAATAGGTGTTTTTGACCAAAAACACACTGAAATTAGTACAAAATGGTAAAAGTTTATGTCAAAATTTAATGTATTATGTTTATGCTCGTTGACATTATATACCATATTTAATCTTTATTCATAGCCATATTTTTTATATCTAAAAAAGAAAATGTCATTTTCACTTGACAAAAACATGATTTCATATATACTGTCTTTAGAAAGTTAATTTTGATCCGTTTCCTTCTGAGTGCTTCCGCCTAGATAATATCGCGGACACTCAGAAGGGAACAGATCAGTCTGAAGTTCATCGTCAGAAAAACTTTCCTAAGTTTATTAAATAGGAGGTAACATTCAGAACCAAATCTGAAAATGGGGATACCAACATGACATACTACGTCGTGAATGGTGTCGTCTTCATGAGCCATAAAGAGGCTCTTGAAGCGATGCGGGGTTAAACTCCCCATTATCCGAGCAAACAGCTCGTTGCGACAAAATCCGGTCGCCTAAAAGCAGGTAAAAAGTTTTGTCACAGTTTTACTTTGAAAAAATGTGAGCCTAGAGGAAGCAGAGCCTCACCGAGACGAAAGTTTCGGTTTCTGTCTCCGACCCAGTCGGACTGATGAGTTTTCCATTACAATCTCTAGTGAGGTTGGTGGTATGACGAAACAGAGTGTTCTTTAAAATTAAAAGGAAAAAAAGTGAGTACAAATAAAACTTTCACAATCGGGGAATTTGTTTTTATTTTAGTGGGTGTGGTTTTTTTGTTAATTGCAATCTACTACACCACGGTAGCTTTTATTCACAAAGAGACGCCCCCGATTCAATCCAATATCGCGGAACTAATGGGGATCTTGAATCTCTTTACAGCTTTTATATTAAGGGCTGCACTCAAAAAATAACGTAAAGAAATGGGTACGTTTAAACCCCATTCAACCCGGATATGATATCTGGGTTCTGTCCTGAGATAGGTTTTCTCAGATGATGAGTCCAAACCTAAATCAATTTTATTGATCGACAGAGAAGGACGAAACAGAAGTTCTTTGTAAAGACGTTCAGATAATCGTCTTTAAACAATCTGCGTAAAGCATGCGTTAATGCCTCGGAGAAAACATGCCACAGGGAAGGCGAGAGCTTACCTGCACTAAGTGCAAAAAGGTTTTCAAAACACATTCGTCCAATCGGACATTGTGTCACACCTGCAAGCCTAAGTGCAGAGAGCGTCACTACTTCAAAAAAGTAGCGACACTCTAGCCAAGCGCAGTATCTTCCGGAAGGTCTAAGAGTCAGACCGTTTTGCGAACCGGACGAGGTGGAGAAAACCACCTTTAGAACAGAAGTAAGTAAGGGCACATAACTCTACATAATGTCCTGGAAACAAAAATCCGTGGAGAAAACCACGTGAAAAACCCGAACATGCAATGTGTTCGGTTTCTGTCTCACGATATGTTTCGTGACTGATGAGTCCAGAAGGACGAAACAGAATCCCAGTAGTAGAGCAAAGCTTACTACGGGGCAAGTGTTCTTTTAAAAAACGTCCTGCGTTTTAATTTGAAATTATTTTTTTAATTTTAAATTAAAACGCAGGACCCTTGCAGGGGTTTGGCTAATTGCCCTCAGGTTGGGTGCACTCTCCTGAGAACTGAGTAGATTTAAGACTCAGAGCGAAATATCTCTTTACGAAGAGTATTTCGGTAGGGGTGTTCTAAAATACCTCACACTGCACGGCATGGAGATGTCGTTAATCCAAAACTAAAGCGAAAACTCACGTCCCGCATTTTTAGGGACGTCGACTTCGCTTAATGTTTGGGATATCTCCCGAGGGTGTTGTTGGGTGTCTGAATACATCCAACAGCATCCTCGTCTCTGTCTCCGACCCAGTCGGACTGATGAGTTTTTCATTACAATCTCTTGCGAGGTTGGTGATAAGACGAAACAGAGTGTTCTTTACAAGGATTTCCAAAATGAAAAAGCAGACAATTCGAGACATAGTGATAGAAAAAGCGAGTAGTCGAATTAATAATGATGAGATATCGGATTACAAAGATTTTGCGGACGCTCTCAGTAGTAACATTGGCGACATTTTGCTTCTTCGTCCGAGAATTGCCAGCCTTTTTGAGGATATGCCGGATGGCTTTCAGAGCCCTCGTGGATTCTCTGATTGGTTGGTTCAATGATGTTGCTGATTAACATTCAAAATCAGACGGCCCCAACCCGATGTTGGGAAGATTTATTTCTGAGGATTTTATGAGTCTAGCCGGGATTAAAACGGGATCGGGACATACCAAGGGACACTCCAACAAGAAAAGGTGGACAACCCATCAAATCTTGAAGGAGTCTTCCAAAAGGAAGTCTCGCATTCTCGGGCGGCTGGAATGCCGTCAGATCTGAATTAATCAACAGACTTAAGCAACTCTTCAAAGACAATTGAAGTTTCCACAAATCCGGTGGTAGAAAAAAAGGAAAAAGTTTTGTCACAGTTTTACTTTGAAAAAATGTGAGCCTAGAGGAAGCAGAGCCTCACCGAGACGAAAGTTTCGGTTTCTGTCTCACGATATGTTTCGTGACTGATGAGCTCATAAGAGCGAAACAGAAAATGTTCTTTGAAAGGTATTTTATGGAAAGTTATCATTTCCGAAAAATGGTTTCAACCCTTCATAAAAAAAATGGTAAGAAAGGCACATGCCCAATGTGCACACTTCGACAAGCATTGCTTTCTGGAGAAGTCACCGAGTTTGACCTCCTAAACCTTCGTGGATTCGGAAATCAAAGCCTAAATCAAGTCTACGGTTTCATGGGTTTAGAACGTAAAGTGACCTTGACGAAAATGGTTTCGTGAACTTGGCCAAAACAGAGTTCTCTTGCAAGTAGTAATCAACTTGACCGCCCTTGTCGTGGGTTAAAAAATTACGAATATTTTAGGAGTGTTAGAAAACAACCCCTCGTAAGGTGTCGAGACAAAAAAACACCCCTATTTCTGCCTGGCCAAGAAATAGTGACCCGAGATAAAGGGAAGCGGCCCCTCTGAAAGGTATTCCTGAGTAAAGACGCCTTAGAAATAAGGTTTGAGGAACAAAATCCTCATATTAAGGTCTTGGAATACTGAGTAAGTTGATTCTTACACCTCCAGAAATGGGGGTGTTTTTTTGTTTGACTTTAAAAAAATAATTGATAATGTTTAATTAGATCTTGAGGAATAATTCCGAATGTACTGGATTCTCGTAACGACAAAACCAAGAAAGTGAGTTAAAGATGAAGAGAATGCTTTTACTTTTTGGTATTTTCTTTCAGGTGTATTTGTCCTTTGTATATTTTGAAATCGTCGTCATAGATGGTCATAGTATGGATCCAACCATACATAATGGGCAGATTTGTATTATGTTTAAAAAACCAAATCCGGCACCAGGGGACATAGTTGAAGCCATCGATAACGAGGATACGGTAGTGTGTAAAAGATTAATCCAATATATCGATGGTGAAATGTTCTTAATTGGTGATAACAGGGATAACAGTCTCGACAGTCGAGTTTTAGGAACTGTTCCAATGTCTAGATACAAAGGGAAAATTGTAGCTATTTTGCCATTTACTAAATCAACAATGTGAGAAAATTGATTTCTTCAAGAATGATATTTTCCGCTTGAATAAGGCGGGTTGCGTAGTCGCAACCCACTTTTTTTATGTCTAGATTTTCAAATTACTTTTTCTTAACTTACTATTTAAGTACATACACCATGGTGTATGTAAAACTTTCTCTATAACGAAAGTTTATTAATTTAATTTTTTACTTCAACTCCAAAAATACAGGGCACCCATATAGTAGAAAATCAGAATTTTTTATTATAGGTCAAGATGATCTTACTTTAGTTCCAATAATACTGGACAGTGGTCACTACCAAACATATCATCAAGTATTTCTGCTTTTTTTATTTTATCTTTTAGATTTGGGGAAACAAAAAAATAATCCAAACGCCAGCCAACATTTCTATCACGAGCAAAAGTTTTCATATCCCACCAAGAATATTTTATTGTTTCAGGATGAAGTGAGCGGAAAGTATCCGTATATCCAGCTCCGACAACTTTATCAAGCCAATCTCTTTCAATTCGCAAAAAACCAGTATGGTTTGAATTTTCTTTTGGTCGCGCAATATCTATTTCGTTATGTGCAGTATTTATATCACCACAAAAAATAATTTCTTTTGCCTGCCCTGAGCTTGTCGAAGGGCCGGACTTCCTCAACTTTTCAATAAATTTCAAAAAATGATCATAAAACTCTAATTTATATTTTAATCTCTCAGGATCCACACCTCCGTTAGGGAAGTACCCATTGATTACAACCAATTCTTCCTTGAGGTCGGTCCTCAAGGAATTAATACGGCTTAAATAAATGATTATTAAACGGCCTTCCTTATCCAATTCTGGAATTCCCAATCCATATTCTACATTCGATATTCGATATTCAATATTCGATTTCACATATATTGCAACTCCACTGTATCCTTTTCGCATTTTTGAATGATCAAAATATGCATGATATCCAGCAGGGGAAACAACCTCTTGTGGAAGTTGCTCGGGATGGGCCTTTGTTTCTTGTAAACAAAAAATATCTGGATCAACTTCAAAAATAGAATTGAAAGCTCCTTTTTTATAAAAAGCGCGAAGTCCGTTTACGTTCCAAGAAAGTAATTTCATATTTCAATAATAACATGAAATTAGTATGAGTATCAAAGAAAGTATGTGTATGGGTATTAGAAAGAGTATGAGTATGGGAATTATAAAGGTTTGCAATCAAAAGCTGATTTGGCTAGTCCTGAGATAAGTCTTAAACATTTATAAATATTTTCCTTTGCTATTTTATAATCACTTTCAGAAACATAACCCAAATCAAGAGCAATTTTTAATTGATTATCTGTTTCATACAAAGAACCTTTAGCAATAGCGTAAAATTGTGTTTTATCTTTCTTAGTATTTCTACCAAAACCTTCAGCGATATTTGAAGTTACAGATACAACCGCTCTTTTAATTTGTGATGTAAGACCAAACTTTTCATCTTCTGGAAACTTCTTTGCTAATTTATATACAAAAAGTACCAATTTGTGACTTTCTTGCCAAGCAAACAAATCAGAAAAATCTTTTATTATTTTCTGTGTATTATACTCATACTTTATACCCATACTCATACGCTTTAATTATTTCAAAAAAGTAAAAAGATTCCCAATAACTGGGAGTGGTTTTAGTTGTTTATTCAAAACATTCTTAATTCCAACAATAAGCAAAGCAATCATTGCAATATTCCAAAGTCCTTTGAAAAGGGAAAGGACGCCGAGCCACCAAGGAAGAAAATCTAATCCAAAATTTCCAACGACGGCCACAGCAAGCAAAATTATTCCCTGATTGATATGAAAATTTAGAAATGATGAACGATTCTTCACTGCAAGTAGGGGAATAAGAAATAAAATATAAGCTAAAATACTCCAAAGCTTGTCGTGATCTATTTCGTGATTATTTGATGATTCTGGGTTCATGATTTTTGATTTGAGTTAAATTAATAATAAAAACATTATAACATAAGATGGATTACCACGAGATTACTCTCGCAAAGACAAATCAGAGGGGTTTGGCTCCCGCTAAACCCCTCTGTTGTATTATTCGTATCCATTCGTATCATTAGTACCATTAGTATATTGGTATTATGGTTTATTATGAAACTTTTTGTGGATATCTCGAAGATGTTTATCTGTAATATGTGTATAAATCTGAGTTGTAGCTATATTTGCGTGACCAAGCATCATTTGAACAGAACGAATATCTGCTCCATTTGAAAGTAAGTCTGTGGCGAAGCAATGGCGGATGACATGGGGTGTCACTTTTTTTGTAATTCCTGCAATTGTTGCATATTTTTTTACAATTCTTTCTATTGTACGATGATCAAGACCTTTTAAAATTTCTTTACTTAAGACTCCACCCTTTTTATTTTTATTAGAAGCTTTTTTCTCATTATAAACAGGAACAAAAAGAGCATCCGACATATCTTTCCTTAAAGCTAAATATTCTTTAATAGCTTTTTTGGCTTCATCAGAAAGAAAGACCACACGCACTTTATTACCTTTTCCACGGATGGAAAATTCATCCATATTTAAATCCAAATCATTTCCAAGCGAACAAAGTTCGGCTACACGCAAACCAGTAGAGAAAAGCAATTCCAAAATTGCCTTGTCACGAGCCTTTCTTTCAGGATTTTCTTCTTTATTTGGAGCATCCATAAGACGTTTTAATTCTGCGGGGGAAATCACATCAATTGAACGTTCACCAACTTTTGCAAGCTCTATATTATCGGCTGGAAGGGAAGTAACGCCACGACGAGTAAGAAATTTAAGAAAAGTTCGCAAAGCAATCAAATAATAATTTTGAGTTTTTTTACTCATCGTACCACCAGCTGAAACTGGCTCTCCAAATAAGTGATATGCTTTTGCACCAGGTCTACGGTTGAGCCAGATACGAAATTCGCGAACTTTTTCATTGGTAATATCCTTTGGATCAGTAATTTTAGATTGACTTAAAAAAACTGTTAAATAATGGTCGTAGTTTCCAATAGTTTTCACCGCTCGTCCTTTTTCTATCTCGATATATTCGAGAAATTGAGTTTTTAGTTCGTTGATGGTCATAGATTTTAGATTCTAGATTTCAGATTTTAGAATAATTCATGAAACCTAAATTCCTTGGATAATAATAGCATAAATACATGTCGCACAATAATTGGGGATGAATATTGAATGTAGAATATTGAATTTTGTTTCACCAAAGATACAATGCGATATCAGCTTTTTCTGGATTCGTAGCCATTCGTTCACCCTATAAAGTTTGGACTGACGTCCCCCACCAGTGTACTTGTGGGGGACAGTAAAATCTTTGATTTTACATCAGTCCAAAATTTATTGGGTAAATTATCAGTAGAGTGCAAAAATGGGTGGGGTTATTCAAGGATTTGCATATTTGTCTTAAGTATGCTAAATTATGTGGTATGTTAACTAAAACAAAAAAGCAAAAAATAATTAAGGAAGTGGCAATACATGACACAGACACTGGTTCTCCAGAGGTTCAAGTTGCTATGCTTTCTAAGAAAATTGATGAATTAACTAAGCATTTGAAGAAAAATGCTAAAGATAATCACTCAAGAAGAGGTCTTCTCGGAATGGTTGCTGATAGAAGAAATCACCTTAAATACTTACAGAAGAATGCACCAAAGAGATACGACGCTATAATGAAGAAAATCGGTTTATAATTCAGACGCAGACTAAACGCTGACCCCAGTAGTAGAAATCAGAATTTCACTACGAGGTAAACTTTTCGCGGACTTCACGCAGAAAAAATACACAAAAAAATAAAATCTGCCTTCTGGCAGATTTTATTTTTTAGAGAATATTGCACCACAAGAGTATTTCGATTTTCTAATTGCTTCGCTCAAGAAAATTAGGTCAAATATTGAATGTAGAATATTGTGGAGGAATTTGCCGTAGGCAAATTCCTCCAGCTATTTCTTAATTTAATATTCTACATTCAATATTCAAAATGGTATAATAAATGCAGGTCGAAATAATAGCTACTAGCTTTTAGCTTATAGCTGTTAGTAAATTTAATAGTTTTAATAAATAGGAGTGTAACCCCAGTGAAATATCCGTCTACGACGGAGAAAAACTTCAGAAAGTTTTTATTTCACGGGGTGATGATTTTTATAGTCATTATCATTCCTTAAAAATCAATCATGTCTGTTATAAAACACAAAAGTCAAAGAGTTGGAATTTTTATAGATACACAAAACCTTTATCATTCAGCAAAAAATTTATATGGAGCAAAAGTAAATTTTGGACAAGTTGTCAAAGATGCTTTAGATGGAAGAGTTTTAATAAGAGCAACGGCTTATGTCATAACTACAGAATCTGGAGATGAAAAAAGTTTTTTTGAAGCTTTAACTAAAGTTGGAATAACTACAAAGACAAAAAACTTACAAATTTTCCCTGGTGGTTCAAAAAAGGCCGATTGGGATGTTGGTATGGCAATAGATGCAATATCACTTGCCGGAAAAGTAGATGCTGTTGTCCTCATAACAGGGGATGGAGACTTTATTCCACTAGTTGAATACTTAAAAATAAATCATGGGTGCCAAGTAGAATGTGTTTCATTTGGAAAATCAACATCATCAAAGCTTATAGAAGCAGTCGATGGATTTATGGACTTGGATCAGAATCCGAGAAAGTATTTGCTTGGAACCCCCACAGGAAGAAGAACATAATTGTTATAAATGTTGTAATTGTCATAAATGTAGGAGAAAGAGGGGATTTTCGCCTTTGTCTCGCCGAAGCATCTTGCAAAGGCGGAGAGCGAAAATCCTCTCTTTTTGTCATTCCCGCGCAGGCGGGAATCCAGTTCTTTATGTATTGACAATGTAATGACATTGTATATACTTAAAATATGAAAAAGAAAAGTAATAGGATGACAGCGACCTTCCAATTTAGGATAAGTGTTGAAGATAAAAATAAGTTAAAGAAAATATGCGCAAAACAAGGATTGACTATCTCGGCAGCAGTTCGAATGTTTTTTAGCGAATGCATACGCTTAGGCAGGCTTCCTTTTACTTATACAGGGGAAGAAATTAAAAAATAAGAATGCACCACTTCAAAACCAACCACCTCGTCATCAGAATGCCACTCATCATTACATAATCAGTACACCTTTCGCTTTCTGAATACAGAATACTCAAGGTTTTTCATTTGGGTCACCATACCCAAATTTCAACCTTAAACAAGGCGGAGATTCAGAAAAGTCCGAAATCCCATTAGATCCCCACCTTAGTTAAGGCGGGGTGGTGAGTCTGCGAACCGGGGCGGTGTGTCTGAGGAGCACCCGAGTCCTCGAGGGGGAGGTGGTGTGATTTGTAACTGAAATTCGCTATAATCAACTTTTAGATACACCATGGTGTATCTAAAAGTAAATATATAGCCATGTTCAAGCTATTGCATTTATTTTGAGGGGGGGGGTAAAATGGTATCAAGTCGGAAAAATTTTATAAATTAATCAAATAAAAATATGTTAGACAAAGCACCAACAGACGATATGTCACAAACACCAACGGTTATACCAGATGTAGAAAATATAGGGGAAAAAGGAACAGAAGAAAGCAGTGCTTTATTTAGAAAATTCCCAGGTTTTTTTAGTGAGCCACAAAACAAATCTCTGTATGAAGACGGCAATTATTCAGAGAAGAACATTTTTATGCTTGAATACTTTAAAAGTAAGGTGGTCGAAACAGATAATTTTATTGCTCTAGTAATGGACTACGCAGAAAGAGGGTATGTATTTAATGAAACTGCCGCTAAAGTATTAAAAATTGTGTTTAGAAGAAAAGACGGGTGGGAGGAAAAGACAATAAAAGAAAGTTACTGGATAGATGACGGGCCTAAAAGTGGGATGGATTGGGGGCAACCAAGATTATTAATAGAAGATAAAGGCTCAGATAAATTTATTGTTAGTCTTTTAGGCTACGAAAAAGACACTGTTAATGCCAGATTTGAAGTAGACCTATCAAAAAAAGCAGAAATCGAAAAAATAGCCTAAACAAACCTTATCAAGTATGCTATTCTAAAGTCGTCCGAGGGTATTCCCGAGGACGACTTTATTAGTATGGTTTGTCGAAAGATATGCAGTTTGGAACTATAAGTTCTAACCTGAAATCTTGCGACAAGTCTAAAATTATTCTGTTTCGTTGTTTCCGTATTTTCTGTCATTCCGTTGCAGAACGGAATCCACTCCCGATTTTCTGGATCCCCGCAGGAGTTTATCCTCGTGAAGACGAGGACCTGCATTTGAGGATGACAGACGAAGATGGATCCCGGCCTACGCCGGGATGACAGATAGGGACGGGGGCGACGGACGAAAAAAA
>JAPLZG010000070.1 GCA_026395155.1 Candidatus Tayloriibacteriota bacterium
AAGTTGTTCAGAAACAATTTTGCAAAAAAGAGATTCATCCATCTCTATAGGAATATTATTTCTTTTCGCTTCTTCTATATAAATAGAATCAAGTGGCACACCAGCAGATTTTAGAACAAAATCACAGTTTCTAAAATCTTCTAATTGATGTTTCCCCAGAACATATTTAATACTTTTGTATTTTTTAAGCTTATCAATAGTTGGTTTTAGTTGTTCAGCAGTTTTTAAATCAGTAATAGTCAAATCAGCCCCACATTCAGCTAAAAATTTGGCGTCATTTAAACCACGACCCAAAAGGCCAAGCCCAAGCATAGTTACCTTTTTGCCTTTAAAATATTCTTTATAATTTTTCATAGATAATTAAATTTAATATATTAAATAATTTCACAAAATAAAAATATTAATCTATTTTATGTAAATAATAATACATACTCTTTGTATTAATTATAATACATAACTAAAATCATCCTACTAATATTACATTGTAATTTTGTCATTTTTCTGGTATATTTTTCAAATGTTCGGGCGAAAGCTTTAGATGGTAGTTCATTTTAAAATAGCAAGTATTGTGGGCGTATAGCTCAGATGGTTAGAGCGCGTCACTGATAATGACGAGGTCCCAAGTTCGATTCTTGGTACGCCCACAATCTTTACTATTATAAAATGTTAGAGCGGAGAAATGGTTGCAAAAATATAGATATTAAAAAAGGCGCGGACACAACGTTCGATGTTGTGTACCGCGCCTGGTTGAGAGATCATCACTGATACTCTCTGGGGAGATCCATTCTTCCGATATAAGGAAGGACTTCCATATCGCGAAGAATCTTTCCGTCTGGAAGACGGACTGCCATTACGCGGTCACCTTCGACAATGAGGACCGGATCAGGAGACGAATCCCTCAAAACAAAGGCGGCGACCAGAATCACCACCACGAAGATGATGCAGAAAATCGTCGTCCGACGACGATTCGCCCGGAGACGAGGGTTTTGAGCCCAAAAGACTCTCTGCCGAGTCTCCCTCACGTTACTTGATAACCCCTGAACACTAAGACAATTGCTCATTTGATCACCTCTTTTCCTTTCCTATATCAATGATAGCATACTATAGATATTTGTCAAGCAATAATTTTAAACATCAAAAAACAGCCATTTCTGGCTGTTTTTTGCGTTTTTTCACTTGTGCCCCGTCAAATTGATTTTTTATTTGACTGGGGTCATTTAGTTGTTTTTTATTGTTCTTTCTTTTGTTCCGTTTCCTATTCACATAAGTGAATGGTGTGGTCTTTCCCACTGTATAGTGTATTTAAAAGTTTACACAAACCTTTCAATGCCTTTGTCTTGCCATAGCTTATTAGCGAAGGCAGATCAATTGACCTGCTTCCGTAAAAACTTCAGCAAGGCAAAGGGCATTGAAAACCGACCGATCAGCATCGAGTCTATCCGAAGATAGTCAATAGCATGTTCGATTTGAAAAATTCCACGAGCAGCTTCCGCTACCCGTGCCTTGTTACGACTTACTCCCTGTCACCAAACTTACCGTAGACAACGACTAGCGCTGGTTTCGGGTACTTCTGGCTCCCTTGAGTTGACGGGCGGTGAGTACAAGACTTGAGAACGTATTCACCACAGTATAGCTGACCTGTGATTACTAGCAAATCCAACTTCATGAGGTCGAGTTGCAGACCTCAATCCGAACTTAGGATATCTTTATAAAGATTAGCTCAGAATTTCTTCGTCGCATCTCGTTGTAATATCCATTGTATCACGTGTGTAGCCCAGGATATCAAAGGGACATGCTGACCTGGCGTCATCCTCGCCTTCCTCCCTCGATAGAATTCACGAAGTGAAGTTCTAAGTGTTCTAAATGTTAAATCGGCTTTCGCCTTGTTGTATTTGCAAATACAACAGATATAACAACTAAATCAATTATAACTCTCTTCACGCTCTCTATCGAGGGCAGTCTCGCCTGACATTTATAACAGGCAACGAGGGTTGCGTTCGTTACCCCACTTAAGGGAACAATTCAAACCACGAACTGACGACGGCCATGCATCACCTGTCTAG
>JAPLZG010000094.1:0-7016 GCA_026395155.1 Candidatus Tayloriibacteriota bacterium
TATTGGGATACACAAACTTCTGGACAAGCAACAAGTGCTGGAGGAACAGGAAAGACGACAGTTCAAATGATGACGCTTTCTACTTTTACTGATGCGAGCTGGGATATTTCACAAGGAGATGATTTAAATAACGGGTACCCATATTTAGGATGGCAGGCAAGTAATAATTCGTATGCTTGGTTGACACCAGGAACAAATTTATTTGCTGGAGGAGATGGCAGTTCTGAAAATCCATATCAGATAAATTCTTGGATTGGCTTAGATGCAATAAGAGATGATTTAGATGCTAATTATTTATTGGTTGATAATTTGTCTTCTAGTTCAGCAAATTATTTAATTTTGGGAAACAACTGGACACCTATCGGAGATGCTCCTGATCAATTTACGGGAGATTTTAATGGTAATGGAAAAACTATTTCAGATTTAATAATTAATAAACCCGAAGTAGATTATGTTGGTTTGTTTGGTTATGCATCGGGAAATATTTCTAATATAGGTTTAATTAATGCAAGTGTAACTGGTAGGGCAAACGTTGGTTGTTTGGTTGGGTTAATTTCTGGAACGATTACTAATTCGTATTCTTCTGGGACTGTAGTTGGCAGTGGAACACTTGGCCATGGGAGTAATGTTGGTGTTCTTGTAGGCTTATCACAGCTTGGTGAAATAACTAAATCTTACTCAACGGGAAGTGTGTCTGGTTCTGGTGAATATGTTTACTCTGTTGGTGGATTAGTTGGGCGACAAACTCTTGGAACAACAACTAATTCTTACTCAACTGCAAATGTGACTGGTCCTGTTGGTTTGACTGGTGGTCTTGTGGGATACTCTTCTTTTGGAATAATATCTAAGTCCTATTCTGTGGGAAGTGTGACTTATGTTGGGGAAAATAATTCTTTTGGTATCGGAGGTGGTCTTGTGGGATACTCTTCTTCCGAAACAATCACTAACTCTTTTTGGGATACTCAGACTTCTGGAGAAACATTAAGCGATGGTGGAACAGGAAAAACCACGTTAAAAATGAAAGGTCTTTATACTTATAATTTAAATGGTGGTAATTGGGATATTAGCGGAGGAGCTCCAGATTTGAACAATGGTTATCCATATTTAACAGGAAGTACTTCACCAATTTGGTTAATTCCAAGCACAGTTGCGATTGATCCAACACTCCATCGACGCCCTACTCATAGTGAATGTGATTTGCAAGGTCAATGTGTTTCTGTATCAGGTTCAGGATCAAATCAGTGTACTTTAGATATGGATTGTTTATTATCTGCAACTACAACAGCTACAACAACTCCAATTGTCTGTTCGCTCGGTAATGATTGTGGAGTAAGTAATTATACAGATATGCCATTTTGCCAAGATAATAATGTATATCAAAATTACACAAATTATTTATGCAACAATCCAAGTACTATTACATCATTTTGTTCAAGCACCACATTAGCTCAAATAAAGACAACCTGCTCATCAAATCAAACATGTATTAGTGGAAGTTGTGTAAATAAAATAATCAGACGTAAACAATTAGAAGAAGTTGTTTGTGGAGATAATACTTGTAGTCAAATAGAAAGTTGTAATTCTTGCCCATCAGATTGTGGGGAATGCTCAATAACAGATTTGATAACTGGAAGTAAAAATGTTTCCGATTTAAAACCTGTAGGAAATGAAATTGTAGAGACAGATATAAAAACAGGAATTGGTCAGGATCAAGCATCAAATAATATTGTTGAATCAGTCATTTCAAATATTGTAAAATCTTTTACTGCTGAATCCATAAAAGGAAATATAGAGACTGTCACAAAAAATGTTGATAAAATAGTAAACTCATATGCAGGAGAAGTTGTTCCAAAAACAGTTTCAACAGGTGGTGCTGTCACTGCAATAGCAATAACAGCCTGTATCTGACATCATTTTATTAATAATCAGATCGTTTCACTTATTACTTACAGCTTTTGGTCTGAAAAAACGAGTTTCTCCATGGGGTGTAGTTTATGATTCTATAACAAAACAACCTCTAGACCCTGCGTATGTTGTTCTCAAGAATATGAAAGGTAAAGAAGTATCTTCTGCTATCACAGATCTTGATGGACGTTTTGGTTTCTTGGTGGAGCCGGGTATATATAAATTAAAAGTACAAAAGACAAATTATATATTTCCATCACAAAAACTTGCGGGTAAAATAAATGATGAATTATACAGAGATTTATATTTCGGTGAAAATCTTGAAGTAAAAACTCTAGGTGAAGTTATAATAAAAAATATACCACTCGATCCAGTAAACTTTGATTGGAATGAATTTGCAAAGAGAGATAAAGGATTGATGAAATTTTATTCAAAGTGGGACATTGTAAAGAGAGAGTTTTTTGATTGGTTTTTTGTTATAGGTTTTATATTTTCTTCAATATCATATATTTTCACTCCATATCAATATAATCTTATCTTGATGACATTGTATGTATTCCTATCCCTAATCATCATCTTCGGATTAAAACCAAAAACATATGGTTATATCAAAGAAAAAGAAACAGGTTTCCCATTATCATTCGCCATTGTCAGAGTATTCTTATCAGGATCTGAAACAATAATCGCTTCAAAGACAACAGATAAATATGGAAAATATTATTGTCTTGTTCCTCCTGGAAAATATTATATAAAAGTAGAAAAGAAAAATGATGATGGAAGTTATTCAACGCTTTATACTTCATCCGATATTGATGTTACAAAGAAGGGGATTATAAATGAGAATTTTAGAGTGTAGGGGATAGTTATAAAGTTCATAAAGTTTGAAAGTTAAGATACAATTAGGTCAAATCTTTTTACAAAAAATTTGACCTATTATCTTTTTAGGTATATTCTCTAGTTAGATTTTTTTGTTCTTGAATCGGTAAACTGAAAGGAACGATAATGAGTCAAATTCTTAAACTGATTGATGATATCATTATGGCATCTCAAAGTTCGATAACGCAAGTTTGTTGGAACACTAGGATAAAGCCGAGTGACACTTTTCTGAGTCGAGCTCTTCTGGAAAATACAGAAGAATATAGATTTGATCTTTTTTGTGATTTACTTAATCAGATCTCTCCCAATAGACAAGGAGGTACTGATTCTGAAAGTGCAGAATTCTTTCGTCATTTTATTATGACAGTATCGAATTTGTCTTCAGCCGAATGGAAATGCCCAGAGAAGTATGCATTACTTGTTATCTGGGAAAAACCAATGCGTGGCGCTTTCATAAATCCGATACATTTTGATACAGAGTTTCATCATAATGGTTTAATTTATGTTTTAGGTCACCGGAGACTTGTATCCGGCTTTGAAATGAAAGGTTCAAAGATGTTGAAATTTAATCAATTATCTATGAGATGTTGTAACCCACCTTCGAGAGGAGAAGATCAAAGAGAAACGCGTATTTATATGGCACCTTTTTGATAAGGGTTAAGGAAGAAGATACAGCAGGTTCGATTTCTCGGACCTGCTTTTTTTTACTTGCCCAATAAATTTTTTACTAATGCATTATGCGAATTATTTAATGAGAAAAATCTTATTTTAACAAATAAAGGTATAATAATAGAAATTATATTTAATAAAAACATAATGCAAAAAAGTTTTTTTTAAGTTAGTATATATTTATAATAAAAATATTAGGGTATGATAAGCTGTATGGGTGAGATAGTAGATAACTTTTATTAGTAAAAACTTTATAGGGTTCACCCAATAAATTTTTTTACAGAAATCACATAGTAATTTATTTAAACACGGCTGGTTTAGTAGAGTAATCATAAATGTCGCATTATTAAAATTAAAAATTTTATAGGGTAAATGCAAAAGAAATTAAGAAAAGGATTGCGTACATGGATTGAGGTAGACAAAAAAGCTATTAAGCACAATTTTAATACTTTTAAAAAAATTATACCAAAAAGATGTAAATTATTAGCTGTTGTAAAGTCAAATGCTTATGGTCACAATCTAACAGAATTTTCAAAGGAAATGGAAAATCTCGGTGCAGATTTTTTGGGTGTTGATTCTATTACAGAAGCTTTGGCTTTGAGGAGGGAAAAAATAAAGACTCCAATATTAGTTCTCGGTTATACTCTTCCTGAAATGATTGAAAATGCAATTTCAAATAATATAAGTATTACAGTTTCAAGTTTTGAAACTATTTCTGCAATTAAAAAAATAAAAAATAAAGACAGATTAAACATACACATTAAAGTTGATACAGGAATGGGAAGACATGGTTTTTTGTTTTCTGATCATGAAAAATTAATAAAAGAGTTAAAGAAAATAAATTTCTCGACCACGCTCGGAACAGGGAATGTAAATGTTGAAGGTCTTTTTACGCATTTTTCTAGTGCAAAGAATCCAGATAATTTAAAATATACAATAAATCAATTCGAATTATTTAAGAAATGGACAGAAGTTTTTAAAGAAGCCGGATTTAATCCTATAATTCATGCCTGTGCTACATCGGGAACTATTATTTTCCCAGAGGCGCATTTTGATATGGTTCGAATTGGTATTGGACTTTATGGTGAATGGCCGTCTAAAGAGATTAAAGATCAAATATTAAAAATAAAAGATAACAAAATTAAACTTAAACCTGTCTTAAGTTGGAAAACTATTATTGCAGAAATTAAAAAATTACCTAAAGGTTCAAAAATTGGATATGATGGAACAAAAATTTTAGAAAAAGATTCAATTATTGCGATTTGCCCGATTGGTTATTGGCATGGATATCCTCGAGTACTTTCCAGTAAAGGTTTTGTTCTTGTAAAAGGGAAGGAGGCAAAAATTCTAGGAAGAGTCTGCATGGATATTATTATTATTGATATAACAGATATTTCTAATGTAAAAGTCGGTGAGGAAGTTGTAGTTTTGGGAAAATCAGGTAATAAAATAATAAGAACAAGCGATATTGCAAGTATTTTTGATGGCTCAGATTACGAATTATTAACCCGTATAAATCCGCTCATAAAGAAGTTCTATCGGTGAGCGATGTCTGAATACCTCGTCTGCGAGGTTGAGGACACGCGCTGTGTTCTGAATGGTCGGAGGCCATTCATATTCCGAAAAAACAGCCATGGTGTTGGGTGTCTAAAAATATAATGGTTTTTCGAGGATTAGACACACAACCTGTTTTACTTATAAATATCCTTAATTTTAGCCATTATATTTTATGTTGACTTTTTGCTTTATATATGCTAGTATTCTATTAGGAAAGACAGGGAGTCCCTGTCTTCGTTCTTAGTTAACTAAATAAACAAACAGAAAGTGAAAGGGGATTGATGAGTCATTTAATTAAAGAAAAGATCAAGCAGGTGTGCTTGGTTGTTTTTTTCGTTTTGGTTGCATTCCTGGCTGTCTTGATTGTTCTGAGTGTGTTGTCAGATAATGGTCAAGGGTCGGTTTCCATCAAGGATGAGCTGAACAGAAAGACCATTAAGGATACAGAACTCATGGTGTCGGTTCATGCCAACAGCAAGGTGTCGATGTCGATGAATAACGGTCCTGTGACCGGAAAGCTGGACCTGAGTGGGATCAGCTTTGATATCAAAAACGCGAAGTAATTCGCAAAATGCATCAAGAAAGGGATGAAAGATGAAAAAGTCCGCAGTGATGATGGTGTTGATGTTTCTTTTTGCCAAGACCGCCATTTCGGGGGATAATCCCCTGTGGACGCTGTCGTCCAAGGAGGCGATCTTGTCGTACGCTATGGGGCAGGTCTGTCAAGGATCGGTCTCTGTGTGGGCGCCGTCCTCTGTGTACGGTGGTGAGGTGTTCACAAACAGCGCTCATTGCTCTCTGCCAGTGATCGAGCGCAAGGACGCTTTCAAGGTCCTCAGTATGCTCAAACAAGAGCAAATCTACTTTTCGGTTGCAAGGCCGGATGTGGATTGGATCAATTCGTATATTGGTCTTTATGACAATGAAGGAAGGGAAATGCTTTATGGCTATGGTTGGGGCAAACTCAGTATCACGTTGGGGGAATGGGTTCCTCCGCAGTCGTTGCTGAAGTTTGACACCTACCTGGCTTGGAAAATTCCACTTCTCAAAGGTGTTACCCAGGCGAGAGTTTTGTTACGTGACAAATCTGGAAATGTGATTAAAACCGAGTATCTCGACGTTGATGAGAACGGTAAAATCATGTTCACTCGGGATTTCGTCGGACAAAACGGTGAGATTATCGCAACGATGGAAGACGGAAGTTCCATTGTCGCGAGTCTCAGTGATGACAAAGTCTACGAGATAATCGGCGTATCGGCGAAAATCGATGCATCCATTCAGGGTGTGTCTTTGATTCCGGATAACGCTGTAAACTTCAAGGTTACTCCCATCAGCCGGAATGGTTATGGCGAATCGCCACTCATTCGCGGGAATCTTGAGAAGGGGTGGTTCACACTTCGGGCGATGACCACGGAAGGAGAAATCTCATGTGGTGTTTGGTTCCGAAATGTCGAATCACCAGAAGGTGAGTGGCAGTATCAAGAAGGAGACTTGGACACAGATATCCCGATCAGTCAGAAGGGGACTTACGAGCTCATTCTGAATTGGGAATTCTTTGGTCCATTTCCGATGAACTACTACGACGGTGGTGGTAAGGGCTGATTCTGTTTGTTTATTGAGATTGTGAGTCTCGGGGCCGGTTTGTGCGAAGCACAAACCGGCCCTATTTTTTTTAACGAATGAATATACCAATATACGAATTATACTAATGATACGAATGGTTAAATCATACTAATATACAAATAAGAAAGAAATTTTTTTGTAAAAAAACTGTTTTTGTGCTTAAATGTAATCTCATGAAAAATATACGAAACTTTAGTATCATAGCTCACATTGATCATGGTAAATCTACGCTTGCTGATAGGATGCTTGAAATTACCAACACTATTGAAAAGAGAAAAATGATGGACCAGGTTCTTGATAGTATGGAGCTTGAAAGAGAAAGGGGGATCACTATTAAAATGCAACCTGTTAGGATGGTTTACCATCCTCGCAGACAAGACGCAGAC
>JAPLZG010000094.1:7075-10838 GCA_026395155.1 Candidatus Tayloriibacteriota bacterium
CAAGACGCAGACTTAACGCAGAATAACGCAGACGCAGAAAAGGGAGATGATACTTACATTCTCAATCTGATAGACACCCCTGGTCATATAGATTTTTCTTATGAGGTTTCAAGAGCTCTAAAGGCCGTGGAAGGCTCAATTTTGCTTGTGGACGCAACTCAAGGAGTTCAAGCACAAACATTGACTACCTTAAATATGGCTCGAGAATCTAACCTTGTGATAATTCCTGTTGTAAGTAAAATTGATTCTCCACTTGCGAGAACTATTGAAGTAAAAGAAGAAATTGCAAAATTATTAAATATAAATGAGAGTGAAATCTTGGAAGTATCTGGAAAGACAGGGGAGGGTGTTGCAGAACTTTTGAATGAAGTAATAAAAAGAATTCCAGCACCAACATTTGAGGATAATGAGGATAAAAGTATAACAACCACAAACACCGATGAATTAGGTCTGCGTAAATCTGCGTCTAGTCTGCGACAGTCTGCGTCTTCGGAAAAGGATTTTAGAGCTTTGGTTTTTGATTTTAAATACTCAAATCATAGCGGGGTTACAGTTTTTGTTAGGGTGTTTAATGGACAAGCAAAGAAAAATACACCTCTCACATTTAAAGTTTCCGGAAAATCTTTTACCGCCGTTGAAGTTGGTATTTTTTCTCCGAGTGAACTTGTAACTGATACATTATCAGCTGGAGAAATTGGATATATTACGACTGGAATAAAAGAATCTGATATTGCATCTGTTGGTGATACTATTTCTCATATTAATGATATACAACCTCCACTTCACGGATATTTTAAACCAGCACCAGTTGTTTGGGCTTCTATTTATCCGGAAGGAGCTGATGATTTTGCTATGCTCAAACTTGCTTTGGGAAAATTAAGACTTTCTGACTCTTCTTATACATATGATGAAGAAACTTCAGGAACTTTGGGAAGAGGTTTTAGATGTGGATTTTTGGGAATGCTTCACTTAGAAATTATTGTTGAAAGATTAAGAAGAGAATTTTCTTTGCAACTTATTGTTACGACACCGAGCGTAAATTATGAAATAACTTTTAATAATGGTCGGAAAGAAATGATTTTTTCACCATCACTTTTTCCTGAAGATCATATGGTTTCAAAAATAATGGAGCCTTGGGTGAGGGTAAGAATTATTACACCTGGGCAGTATATTGGAGCTATTATGCAACAGCTTTATGATCATGAAGCAGTAATAGGAGACTCTGAAAGTTTTGGTGATAATAGAACATCATTAACTCTTGAAATGCCACTTCGCGAGCTTATGAGAAATTTCTTTAATGAACTTAAGAGTATTACCTCTGGTTATGCATCAATCTCGTATGAGGCAATGCCTATGAAGGAAGCTGATGTTGTAAAGATGGAAGTTTTAGTCGCAGATGAGCCTGTTGCTGCTTTTTGTAAAATAGTTGCGAGAAGAAGAATGCAGGAAGAGGCAGACCTGACAGTTGATAAACTTCAAGAAGTAATAGAGAGAACACTTTTTAATTTTAAAATTCAAGCAAAAGCGACTGGAAGAATTCTTGCTTCAAGATCGGTTTCTGGAATGAAAAAAGATGTTACTGATTATCTTTATGGTGGAGATATTACAAGAAAAATGAAATTAAGGGAAAAACAAAAGAAAGGAAAAAAGAGAATGAAAGCTGAAGGAAAGGTAAATATTACTCAGGTGGCATTCGCGCAAGCGCGAATGCCGTTTCGTCGTATAAAATCCTTTTGGAGGCGAATATTTCTTTTCTACTTTTAATTATGAAACGTTCCCTTCTGTCATTCCCGCGAAGGCGGGAACCCAGTTTTTGTTATTAGTCCTTAGTAATCATGGATTCCCGCCCTCGCGGGAATGACAAAGGGGATGGATTGCCACGAATGATTACATTCTCGCAATGACCACACAGGAGAGAATATTGAATGTATAATATTGAATTATTAACAAAAATAACAAGACAATAAGTAAACTCTCTATACAATTCTGCTCAATAGCGAGCGAGTTTTCTCTTTTTAAAACCATTTAGCAGCGCGACGGCGCGAGAATAGCAAATTTTCAGCAGAAAATTATGCGCGGTTTTAAAAAGAGAAAACGAGCGAGCCTTTAACTCCACAAAGAAGGCATTGCAAGCAAAATCATACTTATTATTATAAGTACAGCTACTACGTACCAAACCCACTTTATTACTTTTTTTGTTTTTTTATCGAAAAGCATCCCATTAGAAATTTTAACATTTATAAAATAGTTCGACTTTATTACTATCATTTTATGACTGAATCTTTGTTTTTTCCTGAATCCGTTGAATTTCTAACGGGACAGGTTTCATTAGAAATTTAAATTTATAATTATATTGACCTTTTTAAGCTATTAATAATAATGTTATAATCATACACGATAAATGGTTGATTTTCAACGAAAGAAGAATATAAGGAAAGTTATATATTCAAGGATAACAATTTTCGTCCTTTTTGTTGTAGTTATTTTTTTGTTAAGAGCTGTTTATGATATTTATAAAAAAGAGAGAGTGAGTTTTAAAAGTGTTGCCAGTGTAGAAGAAAATTATAATGATTTGAAAAATAGACAAAGTATGCTTAAATCTGAAATAGAAAGGTTAAATACAGATAAAGGGGTTGAGGAAGAAATAAGAAGTAAATTTAGTGTTTCAAAGCCGGGAGAGACAGTTGTTGTTATTGTAGATAATAGTAGCAATACTTCAACTGATTCAGAAAATACAGGTCAAAGTTTTTGGCAAAAAATTTTCGGGTGGATGTGGTAGGTAAGGTGTTGTAAATGTTGGAGATGTTTTAATTGTTGTAAATGCTTGCCCGACTAAAATTCATTCTAATGAAATTTGGCGGGTTGTAATTGATAGTAAAATAATATAAAAGCGAGTGTAATTTAGTGGTAGAATGCGACCTTCCCAAGGTTGATACGCGGTTTCGATTACCGCCACTCGCACAAAAAGATTTTATGATATAATCTTTAGATTAAAAGTTTAATTAAATTAATGAGTTGGGTTGATATTTAAGATCAAACCCCAGTGAAATATCCGTCTATGACGGAGAAAACTTAAGAAAGTTTTATCGGAGAGCGATGTCCGAATACCTCGTCTGCGAGGTTGAGGACACGTGCTGTGTTCTGAATAGTCGGTGGACTATTCATATTCCGAAAAAACAGCCATGGCATTGTGTGTCGATACCTCGTCAGCTTTGATGTGAGGATATGACACACAATCTGTTTTATTTCACGGGGTCATGATTTTTATTGTCGCTCTGCTCTGTAAAAATCATGAAAAAAGTAGAAATGTATTCAACGCCGACGTGTCATTATTGTAATCTCGCAAAAGATTTTTTTGATGAGAATAAAATAAAGTATACGGTTTATAATGTGTCAGCGGATTTAGCTAAAAGAAAAGAGATGATGGAGAAAAGTGGTCAGATGGGTGTACCTGTAATTATTGTTGATGGGGAACTAGTAATGGGTTTTGATGAAGATAAATTAAAAGGTTTGTTGGGAATAAAATAATCAAAAAAAACAGCATCTAATGATCAGGTGCTGTTTTATTTTGTGCCGAGACCCAGGGTCGGCTACCACGTAGCCAGGTGCTTTTTTTGTTTGTTCAAATTAAGAAATTCTCACAAACATAGAAAAGCCTTTCGACCCTGGGACGGAGCAAAGCAGTTGGAATTAATACTTTTATTTGGTTGAAAGTTCTTTGAAAAGATTCATAGTCTTGGGGTTACTTTTTGTATTTTAGTGC
>JAPLZG010000049.1 GCA_026395155.1 Candidatus Tayloriibacteriota bacterium
ATTATTTGGGGAGTTTTATAAATCCAATAACCATGTGGAAGTACCTTCTATTCCTCTAGTGCCTAAAGACGACCCAACTACTCTTTTTACCGGATCTGGAATGCAACAGCTCGTTCCTTATCTTCTTGGTGAAGTCCACCCACTTGGTACTCGTCTTTACGATTTTCAAAGATGTTTTAGATCTCAAGATATAGACGAAATTGGAGATAATCGTCATATTCTCTTGTTTGAGATGATAGGCAATTGGTCTCTTGGCGATTATTTCAAAAAGGATCAACTGCAATGGTTATTTAGATTTTTAGTAAACCAGCTTCATCTTGATCCCCATAAACTATACGTAACTGCATTCAAGGGTGAGGATGGATTACCACAAGATACTGAGTCAATTGAAATTTGGAAACATGAATTTGCAAAAGTAGGAATAACGGCAGATATTGGTAATCATATTTATTTATATGATGCAACCAAGAATTGGTGGTCACGTGCTGGTATTCCAAGTAATATGCCAGCTGGAGAACCAGGTGGCCCAGATAGCGAAATCTTTTATGAATTTACACAAATAGAACACGATAAAAAATTTGGAGATGTATGTCACCCAAACTGCGACTGCGGGCGCTACTTGGAAATCTGTAACTCCGTTTTTATGCAGTATAAAAAAAATACAGATGGCTCTTTTTCTCCACTTCCAAAACAAAATGTAGATTTCGGTGGAGGACTTGAACGATTTATTATGGCGATGGAAAATAATCCAGATATATTTGAAACTTCGCTTTTCTCAACAATAGTTAAAGAAGTAGAGCAAATAACTAAATTGTCTTATGCAGATGAAAAAAATAAACCATCAATGCGTATTATTGCAGATCACTTAAAGGCATAAAGAACAGGGCTATGTCTTGCGAAGACTACTTCGCAGACTTACCGTGAAGTTAAGAAAATTATTGGGAAAACTTCCCTCACCTGATGAAGTTACTGCAGTTGCAGAAAAAGTACTTAAACTCTACGACGGAGTATATTTTAATCCCACTGAGGACAAGAAGCTTATCGGGCCAGTCATAGCTGATGAGATCAAGAAATTTAATGCAAGCCTTGAAAAGGGATTGAAGGAAATTGAAAAAATAAATGTTATTGATGGAAAAATTGCTTTTGACCTCTATCAAAGTTATGGGATGCCAGTTGAAATATCTCGAGAATTATTCTTAGAAAAAGGACAAGTGATTGACCAAAAAACTTTTATGGATGCTTTTGCAGTCCACCGTAATCTATCGCGCTCTGCATCTGCTGGCAAATTCAAAGGCGGTCTTGCAGATAGTAGTGAACAGACAATTAAATACCATACTGCGACACATTTGCTTCATCAGGCACTATTTGATGTGCTTGGAAAAGATGTTCGACAAGAAGGATCAAATATTACCGGTGAGAGACTCCGTTTTGATTTTTATCACACGCAAAAACCAACCGTAGAAGAATTAGAAAAAATCGCTGAGGTTGTGAATGAAAAAATTTCACAAGCATTACCAGTAGAATTTAAATTAATACCTAAACAAGAAGCGGAGAAGTTAGGTGCTAAATCTTTTTTTCGTGAAAAGTATCCAGACATGGTAAAGGTTTACTTTGTTGGGGATTATTCTAAAGAATTTTGTGGAGGACCTCATGTAAAAAATACATCAGAAATTAAGAGCTTCACGATAATAAAATGTGAAAAAATCGGAAACAACTTATTTCGTATTTATGCAAAATAGTGCGTTTGTCATTCCCGCGAAGGCGGGAATCCAGTCTATAATACTTAATTATGAATATCTATTTTCCTCATTCAAAGCAACTTGAGTATGAGGATTATTACAATGCAATTCGTAACTCTTCTTTCTATTCTTCTAACACATGTATTCTTCCCTATGAAAAAAATGGTTCACCGCAGAATTCAAAATCCTTAATCGAAAAGTCAGACATTTTAATTGCTGAGGTGTCACATCCTGGGACTGGCTTGGGAATTGAG
>JAPLZG010000015.1 GCA_026395155.1 Candidatus Tayloriibacteriota bacterium
AAAAAACTCATATACAAGTATTATAACTCTGTATTTTTATAGAAGCAATGTTGATAAATGTTATAGATGTTATAGGTGTTCTAGTTGTGATAATTGTGAACGAAAAATTTTGCTCAACCAAATTTTCTTGAGCATGGACGAGAAAAGGTCTGACCTTAAATCGGAAGAAAGGTCAGACCTTGAGGAGTCCTTTTGTGCACTAGCGAGCGAGAATATTCAATTTTGAGAGCTACGGAAGGCGACGGCGCGTTTCTTAACAATAGCGAGCAAAGCTGAGCGTTTTAAAAGCCTTACGGAGGAGAATTTTTCTGCTCTGCTAACTGCGAGCGAGTTTTCTTTTTTTAAAACCATTTAGCAGCGCGACTGACTATCTACTCTTTTGTGCACTAGCGAGCGAAGCTGAGCATTTTAAAAGCCCTACGGAGGCGAAATTTTCTGCTCTGCTCAATAGCGAGCGAGGATTTACATTTTAAAAACCCAGCGAGGCTGACTGAGCCGAGCTCGAGGAATTTTTTAGCAAAAAAATATCCGCGTTTTTAAAATGTGAATCCGAGCGAGCCTTTATTCTAAAATTGCTTTAATACGCCTTACTCCAGCACTTGATGCCTCTTCTTTAATAATCTTAAAATGCCTGCCCGAATCATTTGTATCCAAATGGGCGGGGCCGAGCTCACCAGTATTTTTTACATGAGGACCACCACAAAATTCTGTACTAAAATCCGTTATTTTATAAACCTTTACAGTATCTCCATATTTAGAAAGATCAAAAGAAAGTGTTGTGACCATTTTCTTCGCCTCTTCTTTTGTAAGTTCAAGCAATTCAACCGGAATTTTTTCAGCTATTTTTTGATTTACCAAATCTTCAACTGCTTTAAGTTGTTCTGCTGTAAGTTTTTCCGGCCAATTAAAATCAAAACGCATTCTTTCTGCTGTAATATTGCTTCCCTTCTGGACAATATCGCTCTTGAGGACCGACCTCAAAGAAGCAAGTAATAAATGTGTAGCTGTGTGGTATTTAGTTTCCATCTCCCCTGTACCTGCCAAACCTCCTTTAAATTTTTGTTCTGAACCAGCTTTTGAGATTTCTTGGTGTTTAACCATTTTTTCATTAAATTCATTAATGTCTATTGTTATACCTCTTTCTTTTGCAAGTTCAATGGTCATTTCAAGAGGAAAACCATAAGATTGAAAAAGATTGAAAGCGTCTGTATTCTTTTCAAATTCCTTTAGTCCTTGTGCTAAAGTTTTCCTAAACTTTTCATCTTCTAATTTTATTATTTCTAAAATCTCATTTTCTTTTTCAGAAAGTATTGGATAAGCATAAGACAAATTATTTATCACAACCTTTGCAATAGAAATTATTTCTTCTTTCGGTATTCCAAGTTGATCGATAAAGCGAATTGCTCTTCTTAACAACCTTCTTAAAACATAACCAGCTTCAGTATTTGATGGAACAATTCCATCAGAAATAATCATAACAGCTGAACGAATATGATCAGCAATTATTCTTTCTGCTTTTTCTGTCTGTTCTGTGCTTTCGACTTTTGACTTTAGACTTTTAACTTTGTCCGTCAGCGAAGCAAATATATCCGTCTCAAAAACATTATTCTTTCCTTGCATTACGACAGTGGTTCTCTCAAGTCCCATTCCTGTATCAACATTTGGTTTTAAAAGTTTTTCATATTTACCTTCTGAAGTTTTATTAAACTCCATAAAAACATTATTCCAGATTTCAATTATTCTTCCAGACTTTACTAGGTCATGAAAATTTCCATTAATTTTACCTCCTTTTTCTTCCCCAAGTACATCATAAAACATTTCAGTATCGGGACCACAAGGGCCAGTTTGACCAGCAATCCAAAAATTGTCTTCTTTTCCAAGAGGAATTATTTTTATCGCATCTTTAATTATATTATCCTCGCCAGAGACTTCAGCTTTTATGTTGTGTTTCTCAAAATTCTCTTTCCAAATTCTTATTGAATCGTCATCTCGCGGAATTTCATCTTCTCCTTTAAGAACTGTCACATAAAGCCTTTTTGGATCTAAACCTAATCCTTCCTCTTTATTAGTAAGAAATTCTAAACTCCAAGCAATTGATTCCTTCTTGAAGTAGTCTCCGAGTGACCAGTTCCCCATCATTTCAAAAAAAGTAAGGTGGCGGTTGTCACCAACATCATCAATGTCACCAGTTCTCACACATTTTTGAACATCCACAATTCTATTACCGGCTGGATGTTTTTCACCAAGTAAATATGGGATGAGTGGTTGCATACCAGCTGTAGTAAAAAGAGAACCTTTGTCAGGAATAATATAATCCGCAGGTACTAAAGATGCAGAAGGAATAATCGCGTGTTCACGCTTTCTAAAAAATTCTAGATATTTTTTTCTTATTTCCGATGATTTCATACTATATTCAATATTCAATATACTATTATAATATAGCTTTTCCCCTTCTTTAAATAGACTTGACAAAAATATCTAGAGGAGTATAATTGTATGTAGATTATAGTGTATCAAATTCTCACTAACCAAGAAGTAGAGATACTTCGAAAGGAGCCAAATGAAAAGCAATAATGGAATCACACTTTTGATTATCTTTTGCATCATAGGAATTCTCGTGTCGGTGTTTCTTATTCACAATAGCATTAAGGATGAGAAGGGGAAGCTCTTCGGTCGCATTTTTGATAAACCGACTATTGGGCAAATCTACCTCGTCACGGCCTTTGACAAGTCGGTCGGATTTTTGTCCATTGGACCTTTGGTTATCGCCATGCCTTATAATTTACCTGAGGATAAAGAACCGTCGATTACCGATCGGCGACTTCTTCTCAAAGTAAATGACTTTAATCTTTGTAAAAATGGTATTTGGTTCGTCAAAAGCACCGATGGCAAGGAAAACATTATTCCGTCGCCACTCGGTACAACGACAAACGCCTTAACCGAAGGTTCTTTCAATCAGTAACGGCAACAGCACACTGTTCGGTTTTCGGGACCTCAAGTCCAGAAAACCGAACAGTTTTTTTATATCAATTTAATGACATCCCACAAGAGATTCGCTGATTACAGCCAAACACGAGATTTCCAATAATTGTTGACAGAGATATAAAAATAAGTAAAATATTTAATGGATTGTAAACCATAGCAAACAAAGAAGAAGAGATTCTTCGAAAGGAGTTGGTATGACTATATTCCTCAAGATCATTTTTCCAGTGATTATTATTATATTATTTGTAATTGGTATTTTGCCACGCAAAAAAAATAATACTCTTACCAAATGAATATTTATAGTGAAACCACTGCTCGGTTTTCGGGACCTCAAGTCCAGAAAACCGAGCAGTTTTTTATTAAAAAAATGGCAAAGGTGATACTCACCTTTGCCATTTATTATTGTTCAAGAAAAAATACATCTCACGAGATCAGCGACTCTGTATGTGTGTTTATGATGCACAACACGCAAAACAGTTGTCTCTACGATGTCCTGCACCCAATACATTTCTATTCGAAAGCTTCGAAACAAAACATCAACCTTACTTTTGGAAATTCTCATAACATCACCAAATCCTTTCTGCTCATTAAAACCAAAAAAAAGAACTTCTATTACCTATTATACAACAATTCTCAACAAAAAACTTCCAGTTTCATAATCAGGCGTGATATTAATAGTTTGATTAATTTTATGAATATTAGGAGTTATTTTTACTAAAATTAAATATTTAAAAAAATTATTTATCTTTAAATTGTTTACTGCAATGTTCACACAACTCTCCTACTTCTATTTTAATATTTTTTATCTTCTGATCATCAAAATTTAAATCTTTCAATAATTTCTCATCAAGGAGACTTTTTGATAAAACAATTCCACGTGCCAAAAACATATTTTTCTCTGCTTGATTTATTGTAGTAAGAGCCGTAACTGGAATTAATTCATACCTTTCAATCATATTATGGAGATTATTATTATATGGATAATTCCAACCAACAAGCTTAAGAAGTGGCTGGCATTGATCATATTCTATTGCTGTAGAACTAAACTTTGTATTTGTAATAACCCAACCTTCAGTAAGCTTTCTTTCCTTACCCCCAAAAGTATACTTATTACCAAAGATATCCTCATACCTTGCTTTAACATAAAGAACGATTTTTAAATCAGATTTCAAATTAAAATCAGTATGAAATTTTGCTTCAGCCATTAAAAGATCTTCGCCTTTCCATGCAACAACATCTATTTCATGTTCAACACATTTACCTTTAACAATTCTATCAACTTCCGTGTCATAACCTTGAGCTTTAAAGATTTCAGCAACAAATTTTTCAAAAGGAAAACCTGTCGGACCAAGCATTGCAACTGCTTTTTTTAATGAATATCTAATGGCTATTGGACGATGCTTTTTGTGTAAAATAGAATAAGCTTTTTTATAAATCTCATGAGTAGTGATACCGTCATGCGCGCTCTTACTTACTTCAGAGACAACTTCTTCAACAAGGTCATCACTAGTACCAATTTTTTTTAAAGAATTTTCTAATTTTTTATAATCAAAAATTTCTCTCTCCCCATTTTCTTTTACAACATAAAACTCTGGCATATTTTATCCTTTATAATCAAAATTAGGTTTTTCTGGTTTATTATTTGTATTAGTAGATGTTGAGGCAGTATTATTTATAGTATCATCAACATTAGTATTATTATTTATTTCCTTATCATTATTCGAAAAATAAATAAAACCCAAAACAATAAGAATTACTGCTATAACCGCTCCCCAGATATACGTCTTTTTATTATTTGTCTCTTGCATGCTGTTTACCTTCAAAATATAGGTTAAGTTAACACTATTAAATTTGGACTTTTATAAACATAACTCTACACCTTTTTAACAAAAAAGTCCAAAGATATTTCGAGAGGTGGATTTTGGCTCGGCCAAAATCCACCCCTCCTTTTTCTAACAGCTAATAGCTAAAAGCTACTTTGAATTACGAAACTCACATTTCTCGTCATTGCGAGGAATTCTTATGACGTGGCAATCCAGAATTTACGTTTATAAATATGAAGATGAGTTGCTTCGGAATACCTCGCAATGACAAGAGAAAGGATATTTTGTAATTTAAAGTATACTAACTAATTATTCCTCCTCCCAAACATATCTCCTTCCGCCCAGATAAATCGTTCGGACAAGCATCATAAATCACAATAGATTGACCAGGGGTAATCGCTTTCTGAGGATTAGTAAAATGTATTTCATATTCCCTATATTCCTCTTTGCTTTTTGCTTTGGACTTTGGACTTTGGACTATTCTACATTCTTCCAATGGCTGTCTATATCTTATTCTCGCCGAATATGTTTTTGTTAAATCAGGTTCTTCACCTAAAGTCCAATTTACATCTTTAATTTTTACCAACCCCGAAGCAAGGCTTCGAAGCCTTGCTTCTGGGTGAGGATTTTGAGATACGGTAATTGTATTATTTTTAACATCTTTAGAAATAATATAATATGGTCCAATATCTTGATGTGTTTTTTTTGTGCTGATCTTCTTTTTTTCTGCGTTATTCTGCGTCAATTCAGCGACATAAGTCCGCGTGAAGTCGGCGACAGAAGTCTGCGTCACTGTGAAGCCATGTCTTTGTCCAACAGTTAAATAAAGTACACCATCATGTCTACCAATTTTTTCTCCATTTTCATTTAAAACATCTCCGGGGATTTCTTTTATATAATGTGCTAAAAAATCTTTCATATCAAACTTTCCAAGGAAACAAACACCCTGGCTATCTTTTTTTGTTGATGTTGGTAAATTAAATTTATCAGCGAGTCTTCTAACTTCTGGTTTTTCAATATCACCTACAGGAAAAAGTGTCCGACTAAGTTGCTTTTGAGTTAGCGTCCAAAGAAAATAACTTTGATCTTTGTTATCATCCGCACCAGCCAACAGTTGATATTGTGAATTTTTTCTGCGTCTGTCTGCGTCTAGTCCGCATTTGTCTGCGACGCGAGTGCAACGAGCGTAGTGACCGGTGGCAACAAAATCCGCCCCCCGCTCTATTGCCCAATCAAAAAATGCACCGAACTTAACATACTTATTACACATAACATCAGGATTTGGAGTTCTGCCAATTTTGTATTCATTTATCATATAGTCCACAACATCTTCTTTATACTCTCTTTCAAGATTGAGTGTAATAAATGGAATTTCAAGCTTTGCACAAACTCTCATGGCATCAAGTCTATCCTCTCTCCATGTGCACCCGCTTCGATGATTCGGCGAGGCAAGCTCCACAAAATCTGGTTGCCATACCTTTATAAAAACCCCAACAACATCAAAACCCTGCTCTTTTAATAAAGCAGCTGACACAGAGGAATCTACTCCTCCAGACATTCCAACGTAAACACTTGCCCGTTCAAGTTTTTTTTCTAAAAAAAATTTGTTCGGGATTTTTGATTTTGTAGATTTCATATTGATTTTATATCATAAATATCGTATTGTTTAAAGTGGAAGTATTCAAACGAAAGGACGTGTAATTATGTCACTTATTAGCTGGTTGTTTCGTTCAAAAGAAAATTTCAGATGGATGGAAGTAAAATGTGTAAAATGCCACAAGGTTAGGACTATTCAACCCAACAAACCTTTGACTGAAAAAGAGAAAAAAGATATGAGTCTTGGAAAAAGGTTGGTGTGGAGTTATAACACAAGTAGTGGGTGGTACTGTCCGTCTTGTAATCCATAATTTTATCTTGTAAATAAGGGGACAGCAGACTGCGTGAGAACACGCAGAGTGAAAAATGAAAAATGAAAAATGTGTTACGGACACATGCCTGTTTTAACAAATTTTACTTACCTACTACGGGATTT
>JAPLZG010000125.1:0-6307 GCA_026395155.1 Candidatus Tayloriibacteriota bacterium
TTCGGAGATCTCCGGATCAAAGGTTGCTAGGCACCTCCCCGAAGCTTATCGCAGCTATACTACGTCCTTCATCGCTTGTTAGAGTCAAGGCATCCACCATACGCCCTTAAATTTCCCATTAGGAAATTTAAAAACCACAATTTCTCATTTACTAATAAAAGTAAATGAACTTGTTTTAACCTGTTATATAAAATCAATCTGCACGCTGGCAAAAAAATTCATACAACAGTTTTTTAAATCTTATCAAATTTCTTCAAAAGAATTTGACAGATTCACCTGCCTGCCTACAATATCTATAAAAGACCCATAATCACCCTGAGGTGATAAATTGGTGATACTGTGGCAGAATAAAGCTTTAGATTTTCATCATTCTCTGTGAAGAGAACTATTTAAATCTCGATCTTATTTATCAAATTTCAATCTTTCCGTACTTCGGTTTTAAGGCCGAAAAAAACCGCTTTCTTGCGGTTAAGTTTAAACAACATTAAAAAATGCTGACTATACTTCCCGCTTAAAAAATTGGTTTATATTCAACATATCTGTATGAGGGACAGTATATACTAAACCAAAAAAATTGCAAGTAATATAAGGAGCAAAAAAGACTATATTTTGATGACCGAGCATCATTTTAATTTAACCCTTAATTTTCAACATATTTTTACCATTCTCTGTCATTCCCGTGCAAACGGGAATCCAGTTTAATTAATTTATAAAATATTATCCACATTTTATTAACATTTTAAATAGACACCAGCCGTATGTGTATATAACATAGCGGTCGCTTAGTTATTTACAAATCAGCATAAATATACCTTACATATGGCGTATTAAACCTCGCTTTTTTATATTAAAAATAGCCCTGGTTTAGAGGGCTAGATTTAAAGAATATTATACATTAATTTCATTTTTTCTATTCTTAATTTTGCCATACAGCCAACCAATAATTGCTCCAACAATAAATCCATAGACCAAAAATACCAACAAAGGTCCTAATCCGCTAGAACCATCATTAAGACCAAACAATAAAAGACTAACGATTATTGCAGGGAAGAAAGGGATATTTACAAAAGCACTATCTCCAATATTATCTAAATAATAAAAAGCACCAAAAGATATTATTATCCCAATGATTGCACCCCATAGCCAATATTTTTTATTCATTTTATTTTGATTATTGATAAATTTCTATGAAATTGATTACAATAGTTTTAAGGGGGAAAAGCAAATGCCCTATTTAGTATAAAAAATCTTTTTTAAAATATCCGCACTAAAACATCTTTCTAGAGAACGCATAATGGATTTTAAGGTTCCACGATCAAGTTCTTCATGTAGTGGAATAGTCAAATAATAAGTGATGCTAGCCACTTTCATAACCATCCTAATATGACTACCTTTTTGTCTTACTTCGGAAAAGCCTTCAGCCAAAAGAAGTTTAACTAAGTTTTTACCAGAAATTCGGCGAAGTTTAGGCATGGGCAATTTCAGAAAAATCCATATTCATCATTACCGGTGGAAAAGTCTTGGCAGTATGTTTGCCAATGAACTCATCCAAACTTATTTCAATAGCCTCACGAATATTACGCAAAAGAGCCTCAAAAGTCTTACCTTGAGTAATTATATTAAGACTGTCTGCCGAAGCGACATAATATCCATCTTCTCCTTTTGAAATTTGAAAGGTTATAATCTTGTTCATGTTGATATGATATCACACAACAAAAGAGAAAATCAAGCACCAAACGGCTCAACGAGAGTTAACCGTTGAGCCGTTTAAAACCATTTAAAATCGCCATCAGACCTATGTGTAAATAACAATCAGCATAAATACGCAACAAATGTGTCGTATTGAACCTCGTTTTTTTATATTAAAAATAGCCCTGATTTAGGGGGCTAGATTTAGGAGGTAGTTTTAAATTTCCTTCTTCCTTAACTCTTCAATTGCAACCAATCTCTTTGCATCTGTTTCCATCATTAACCTTTTTTCAGAATCTATCGTTTCCTGAATCTCAGCAATTCTCCTTCGAAAATTTTCAATATCATCTTCGTAGTGCGATACTATACTCCTTAAATTCTCTACATTAAAACTAGCCATATGTTCTCTAAATTCTTTGGTGCTCAGTTCGTCGTTATTCTGTTTTATTTCTTCAGTCATATTTTTTATATTAATCCCAGTAGTAAAGAAATCAGAATTTCTTACTACGGGACAGTTAATAATAAACTAATTTTACCCCCCCCCGAAAATATTTGCAAGTTCAAATTTCTGTCATTGCGAGGAATTTTTATGACGTGGCAATCCAGTATTAATAAATTTTACATCTACGCTATAGCGTAGATGTATAAAACTGGATCCCGTTCTTCAACGGGATGACAGAAGAACAAAGAAAAACAAAATGGATTGCCACCTGCCCGCAATGCTACCTGCCAGCAAAGCTTCGCAAGCGACTTGCTCGCGTAGCTATGCGGACTGGCGCATAGCGTTGCAGGCGGGCGCTTCGCTCGCAATGACCCCAGTCAAATAAGACAGGTTGTGTATTCAATAAGAATTAAACACACAACACCATGGCTGTCTTTTCGGAATAGGAATAGTCCACCGACTATAGAAAACACAGCGCGTGTCCTCATACAGAGAAGTATTCAGACATCGCTCTCCGATAAAAAATCAATTTGACGGGGCAAGCAGAGTAGATGGATCCCCGCATTCGCGAGGATGACAGAAAGAGGGGTTTGGCTTCGCCAAACCCCCTCCTCTTTGTATTCATTCGTATGATATTCGTTAATTACGATTCGTATCATTCGAATAATTCGTATATTAGTATGTTTATCTCGCGAAACCCCTCTTTGTATTTTTCCGCGTGTAGTCCGCGAAAAGTCTGCGTCAAGTCAGCGTTATTCCAAGATACCGTCCAAATCCACATCATAAAGAATCGCATCCTGAATATGTCTGTATTTTATTATTTCTTTATCATTAAACCACAAATCAATTTCACCTTTTGCTTCATCCACAGAACCTGAAGCATGAATAATATTTCTAACAGCTCTTCCATCTGCATCTGATATTTGATAAGAATCCAAAACAAAATCTCCTGTTAGAGGTTCAGTACCACCAACAATCTTTCGAACAATACCAACAGCATGTGCACCCTGCCATGCCATAGCAACAACAGGACCACTTGTCATATAATTTATTAAATTCCCTAAAACTTTATTTCCAATCTCAAGAGGATCATTGGAAGGGGGTGTTAGACCTTTTTTGCCATAATTTGCAATTGATTTTTCACCAACTTTTCTCACCCATTCTGGATCAAGAGTGTAATGTTTCTTCGCCATCTCTTCTGTTGGCAAAACCATTTTCATACCAACAAGTTTAAGACCGATTCTTTCAAATCTGCCTATTACTTCCCCTATTAAAGATCTCTGAACTCCGTCTGGTTTTATAATTACAAATGTTCGCTCATTCTTCATTCTATGTTTTAATAAGAAATATTTTATTTTCTCTTATCTTTAATTAATCTTTCTAAAATCTAACAACTAAATAATATGATAGGAGTATATCACAAAAAATATTTTGGTCTATTTTTTTCTGTCATTGCGAGAAGGTCTACCGACGTGGCAATCCAGTATTAAAATGAAAAAATAGATTAAAAAACAGAAACGACCTCCCTCCAAAGGCGGGCAGGCATAATTACCAGAGAGGTACTTCCCGGATTTTGGGGATGGATCCCGGCTCGACCTAGATTTCTTACGAGCAAGGCGGGTTTAGAAATCGGAAGTACTCTTGTGGTGTACAGTCAAATAAAAAATCAATTTGACGGGGCAGGCAAAAAAGAAGTAAAAACTTTAACGAACGAGCTAAATCTTCCCCGCTATTGGAGGCATTGGTGGAGGCTCCGGCTTTTTGTACTTTGCCATTATTTCTTCCTCAACAATATTTCTATCTTTACCATATTTTAGATATGAGAATTCTTTTATTTTATCAAGCAAAATTTTATTTCCTCTTGGTGGAAGATTTGTCTCCATACTAAACGGCTTTACTGGTCTACCATTTGCCAACATTTTCACATAAGAATTATGATTATCAATATTCATTAAGTCTTTCGCAGTAAAGGTTGGTGTAAATTGTTTTTCTAAATATTCTGCATCTTCCGAGCTAACACGAAAAACTGACATTGAACCAACGTTTCCAAAAACAGAATTCTTAATTTTCTCGTCAAGCTGGGCAATAAATTGGTGAGCCACAGTAAGTGAAAGTTTATACTTTCTTGCTTCAGAAAGAATCGTGGAAATAGAATCTGTTGTAACATTTTGGAATTCATCAATATAAAGATAAAATGGCGCAAGATCCTGACCGAAAGAATCAACACGGGAAAGAGCTGCCATCAAAATCTTTCCGACGATTATAAGACCAATCAAATTTGAATTAATATCACCAAGCCTTCCCTTCGCCAAATTTACAAGAAGGATTTTTTTACCATCCATTATTTCTCGGAAATTAAAAGCAGATTTTTCTTGAGAAACAATCGGACGCATTATTTCATTTGAAAGAAATACATCAAATTTTGAAGTGATGTAAGGGACAATATTTGCAAGTGATGCTTCCCCACCAGCTTTTCCAGCAATCTCTCTCCAAAATTGAACAACTATAGGATTCTTACATTTTGAAAGTTTGAGATCCCTATAAACTTTATCAGCAAGAACACGAGAAACATCCAAAAGTGTGCAACCAGAATCTGGATCTTCAATTACAAGCATTACTGCATTTCTAAAATATTGTTCAAACATTGGGCCACCAGCCGTCTTCATATCAAAAAGTTTATTAAATATGGAAAGCATTTCATTTACCACAAAAGTCTTTTGTTCTGGAAATCTTCTATCATATTCAAGCATATTCAAACCCATCGGTCTTTCTATATAACTTGGATCAAAATAAATAACATCTTCATATCTTTCTGGAGGAACAAAAGAAAGAACTTCCTGAATATCAGAACCATGAGGGTCAATCATACAAACACCTTCCCCAGCCAAAATATCTTGACGAATCATTGTCTTTAAAAGAGTAGTTTTACCTGTACCAGTTTGACCTATGACATAAAAATGTCTCAAGCGATCTTCTGGAGTAATGCGAATCTGTGTTTCGCTATTTCTGTGTTTATTAGTACCAAGCCAAATCCCTTCTTGTGGAAGATCAAATGGTGCAGGGGCTGTTCCTGCTTTTGATTGTTTAAGCTGTGTAGAACCTTTAAGCTCAGTTTCCGGCATATGAATAACTGTTGTAAGCTCTTTTAAATTTAAATCTATTGATTCATCTTTATTAAAAACTCTAAAAGAAAAATCTCTACACATCTTTAAAAGATCCCTTCCAGAAACTCTCTTGAATTTTATCTTATTACCATTAGTATTTTCAAACTGATTAAATGATGACTCGATATCAGAAAGAATACTTCCTGCCTCTTCAGATGTTTTGGCTGACGTAATAATCCTTATATTAATACTTGCTAGCGGACTAGTAATTTTTGCTCTGACATTTTCAATCTGTATTTGGTTGGAAGAGTTAATATCTTTTTTTTCCTCTTTTTTACCCTGAATAATCTCCATCCCTACCTCTTTAAGTGCACTTAAAAATGACGAGTTGGCTTTTTTAATAGCATCTTTTAACTTTAATCCTTTGTCCATCTCTTTAAGGACTTTTTTGTAAAAACCTAGCTTAGAATCATCAATTGGTTTAACTATTATTTGTATAGATGCACCCTCACCATTTTTATCTACTTTCGAAAAACTATTTAATAAAACATTGAGAGGATCATAGTCATATTGATCATATGTTTTGATTGGTAAAATATCTTTAGCAGAAAGTTCTGCTATTGAACCGACAAATTCTCCTCCTTCGTTAAAGATATTGTAATCATCTTTTTTCTCAACAATTTTTGCTTCTGGGAAAATAGACAAGAGCTGTTTTTCAAACAAATTAATTCTTGAATCTGGAACTGCAATATAAAAAATAACTTCACTTGTATAATTTGCATTTGCGAGCTCAAGAGCAAAATATCCAGAATTATTGTTGCCCTCACCTTTTACAGAAAGCATACCGGAATAGAATTGCTCCATTTTTGATATTAACTCTTTCAAACTTCCCTGTTTTTTATTTTCCTTATCATAATCAGGAAGAGATACTTCAAAAAGTGTCATATTGAGTGCTTTAAAAATTGGACTTTTTTCATCTTTATTTAAAACAGGAAAACCAGCTTTAATATATTGAACCAAAAATCTATGAAAATCATCTTCTATATGCGGATCTTTTAAACCATAAACTACA
>JAPLZG010000125.1:6346-11007 GCA_026395155.1 Candidatus Tayloriibacteriota bacterium
TCTGGAGTTAAATCAAGAACAATAGATTCAACTTCTTTTGGTTTAATTTCATAATCAGAAGATGAAATCGGTGTCGAATTATTGTTTTTATGATTTTCTATTTCTTGCTTTATTATTTCTTCCCTCGTAAAATTATCACCACTCTTTTCAAGTGCTTTTTCTTTTTTCAAAACTTCCCCACGTAAAAAATCAAGCTCCTCTTGTGGAGATGAAAATCTCTTTAAACTATTCTCAGGAAATTTTTCCATATATAAGAGATATTATATCCCATTTTTTAAAAAATCTCCATATTTTAAATAGGTTTTAGGTGTTAGGTTTTAAGTGTTAGCTTTTAACTAAAGGTAAAAAATCATTTTCTTAACTCAATACGCCACACGTGTGGCGTATTGGAAAAGTCTTGTTTTAGGCCATATACAAAGGACTGTCCTTTGTAAAGAATACTGGATTCCCGCCTGCGCGGGAATGACAGAGGAGATGAATTGCCGCGTCATAAAAATTCCTCGGTTGATAAAAGCCGAATTTTGCTTTGCAAAATTCGGCTTTTATATTTTCTTTTTATACTACATTCAATATTCGATATTCATCATTCAATATTCTTCTCTCAGATTTTCGTCAGTATCTCCGGCTCACCATTTGTGATTACAATAGTATGTTCAAAATGTGCGCTTCTTTTTCCATCTGCCGTCATATATGTATAACCATCATCAGAAAGAACAATATCTTTTACTCCTTCGTTTACCATTGGCTCAATACAAATAACCATACCGGGTTTTAATTTTTCTAATTTGGAACAAAAGGATCTTCGTGAACACTATATCCAACTCCATGACCACAAAGATCTTCCACAACAGAAAAACCTTTTGATTTTACCGATTTACTTACAGCAAAACCAATATCTCCCACATTTTTATTTCCTCTAGCAGATTTTATCCCTAGTGACAAAGCTTCTTTTGTTGTATCAATAAGTTTTTGGGCAATATCATCAATATTACCAACAGGAACAGTAATCGATGCATCAGTAATTAAACCTTTATGAGTCAAACACATATCCAAAGAAACTATATCACCTTCTTTAATAATTTTTGGATTTTCATTTGGAATTCCATGAACAATTTCATTATTTATTGAAACACAAATAGATGCTGGATATGCTCTTTTTGCTCCTTTTGGTCTATAATTTAATACGGAAGGAATATCCCCATTATCAATAGAAAGTTTATTTGCCAATTTATCTAAATCTAAAGTTGAAACGCCTGGCTTTATAATTTTAGCCACAGCTTGCAATATCAAAGCTAACCGCCTACCTCCTTCGCGTAATATATCTATCTCTTCTTTTGTCTTAATTTTAACTGACATTATTCTCAATATACGCTTAAAATTACAAAAAAACAATCCGCTTTTAGCGGATTGATTTTAATTATCCCAAGACCTTTTGTATTACTTCTTTGTGAACCTCTTCTATTGTTTGTTCGCCGTTTATATTAATAATTTGACAATTATTATCCTTACTAAAGAAATCTATACAAGGCATTACATCTTTTTCAAACCAAGTCATTCTTTTTTCTATACCCTCGACTGTATCATCTTTTCTACCTCTTGCTGTAAGCCTATCAACACACCATTTTTTACTTGTATTTATATAAATAACTTTATAGTTTGGAATATTATAGAATTTTAACATTCCATCAAGCATTTCTGCTTCTGCAACCTTTCTAGGACAACCATCAAAAATAAGATTTTCTTTACCAGCAAAATTTTTAATTAAATAATCAACCCAAAAAACAACAGGCATAGCAGAAGGCATTAACCCCCCTGTTTCTATAATCTGTTTAGAAAGATCTCTAGTATAAGAATTGTTATTCTTTAAAAATTCCCTAAAAAAGGATCCAGTTTCTATATGCAATATGTTTGAACCAAATTTATTTTCAATAACTTTTTTAAATAATTCTACCTGTGTACCCTTTCCACAGCCTGACCTTCCAATAAAAATAAAAGCCATTGGATTTGGCTTTTCTGCATTATCTTTTTTAAATATGTTTAACATTTACCCGAGAAAATTTTTAATTTAATAATGCGACCATTTTTAACTTTTGCTTAATTTAATCAGCTAGACTTTAATAAAACACTGTGCGATTTTGTGAAAAAACTTTAGCGGGTGAACCCGAGAAAATTTTTACCAATAAAATTGTTTTTCGACTTATTTATTACTTCAATCAGTTTAACATACTAATGTCTTTAAAAAAAGCTGATCTATATAAACAAATTTTAAAAAACATTGGTAAAAACTTTAGCGGGTGAATTCTAACATAAAATAAAACAGATTGTGTGTCATATCCTCGCAGCAAAGCTGACGAGGTATTAGACACACAATACCACGGCTGTTTTTTTGGAATAGGAATAGTCCACCGACTATTCAGAACACAGCGCGTGTCCTCAACCTCGCAGTTGAACGAACTGACGAGGTATTCGGACATCGCTCACCAATAAAAAAGATTTCGACTTGCGAAATCTTTTTTATTGTTTTGTATGTTCAATATTCTACATTCCACATTCTATATTCATCTCTAATACTCTCTCATCGTTATTTGCGCCTCAATTTTCTTAATCAAATCTATAACAACTGACACGACAATAAGTAAAGCTGTACCTCCAACAGCAAGAGAAGTAATACCTGTCATTGATTTAACAACAAGTGGCAATACTGCAATGATTCCCAAGAAAAGCGCACCAACCAAAGTAATTCTTGTTAAAACTTTAGCCAAATATTCTGATGTTGATTGGCCTGGTCTTACACCTGGGACAAAAGCCCCATTTTGCTGAAGATTTTTTGATATTGAATCTGGATCAAAAGAAACAGCTGTGTAGAAAAATGTAAATAAAAATACGAGTATGAAGTATGATATCGCATGGACCCAAGAATTAGATACGAAATCATTAAGTGACCCCGCTACTGTTTTAACAACATCATTTGTTGCAACCTGAGCTAAAAATTTAAAAATCATTTGCGGAAAAAGCAAAATAGACATAGCAAATATTATTGGTATAACCCCAGCTTGATTTACTCTTAAAGGCAAATAAGTAGAAATACCACCATCTGGTCTTTCCGCCTCAGTAATAAATACAACTGCATAAATAACCAAAAGAGAAACTCCTGCAAAAAGCAAATACATAGGAATCTGTGATGCGCTAAAAGATAAACTCATCTGACTCAAAGCAGATGGCAATCTCGAAACGATACCAGCAAAAATCAAAAGAGATGTTCCATTTCCAATTCCAAATTCTGTCATCATTTCACCGATCCACATCATAATAACTGCACCAGCAACAATAACCATCATGTTTACAAACATATCCATCGAACTAAAATTGGTTATAACACCAGATTTTTGAAGTAAAATTATAAAACTAAAACCCTGAACAAAAGCGATAGGAACAGTTATAAGTCTTGAGTATTGAGTAAATTTTCTTCTTCCAATTTCACCTTCTTCTTGATACATAGCCTTGAGTCTTGGGATCATCATTGTCAAAAGTTGCATAATGATAGACCCAGTAATATATGGTCCGACGCCAAGCATAACGATAGAAAGGTGACTTAAACCTCCTCCAGAAAAAATATCAAGAAAACCTAAAAATTGACTACCAGAGAAAAAGTTTGAAAGCTTTATCGCATCTATACCAGGTATTGGAATTGTAGCCAAAAGTCTTGAAATCAAAAGTGCCCCAGCAACAAAAAGGAGTCTGCTCCTGAGCGACTTATCACCAAAGATCATTTTTATTTTATTCCAGAAATTCATTTACCCGTTAAAGTTTTTGCCAATAAAAAAGTTATACTCGACTTTTTCAGTATTACTTTTGTTTTTATCCATTTTATCGTATAAATATTTCATAACTTTTTTGTATTGTGTATTTTAAATTTTAATCTGTTTTTTTACTATATTTTAATTTACTATAAGATGACACAATACGTTGGCAAAAATTTTGTTCGGGTGAATAATTATTTTTTATTAGCTTTTTTTTCACCCTTTATTACAACTTTTGAATCATTCGAATCTACAGCAGACACATTAGAGATATTAGTTTTTTTGACTTTTGGTATTTCTGTAATTACCCCGCCAGCCTTTTCAATTTTATTTTTCGCTTCAATGGAAAGAATACAATCTGAAATATTTAATTTCTTAGTGATCTCACCTGTCGCTAATATTTTTACTCTTGGATTCTTACCAGCAAAAAGTTTAAAAACACCTTTTTCAACAAGTTTTTGTGGATTTACAGAATCACCATTTGAAAACAAAACTTCTAAGTCAGAGACATTAACGACGAGAGGTTTAGGAGAATAAGCTTTAAAAGCATAACCTCTAAGTTTAGGCATCTTTTTAATAGTATCTCTCATCTCTGGTCTGATTTTGTGACCAGCTCTAGCTGTTTGTCCTTTTCCACCTCTTCCAGAAGTCTTACCTCTTTTTCCACCTCTTCCTACAATAGCAGTTTTTCTATTTTCTGTTCTTCTTTTTAATTCGTGTATTTGCATTGGAGTTGTAATTTATTTTAGCTTGTAATTTTATTTCTTAATTTCTGTCTTTTTTATTTCGACTGTCATTTGTGGTACTGCAAATCTCTTTTTATCAAAAGCTTTTAAAGCCTCTATTGTAGCTCTTGCAATA
>JAPLZG010000125.1:11012-28426 GCA_026395155.1 Candidatus Tayloriibacteriota bacterium
AAACATCTCTTGCTGCGCTTCCTGCACTTACGCCTCTTCCAGGAGCAGGCATTATCATAACTTTTCCACTACAATATTTTGCAGAAACATCATGAGAAATTGACATTGTCTTTGTGAGATTTAAATGAAGCATATTTTTCTTAGCATTTCTATAAGCTTTATCTATAGCTACTGAAGTATCATTCGCCTTTCCAGTTCCTACTCCAACAGATCCTTTTTTATCTCCAGCAACAACATGAACACTAAAATTGAGTCTTTTTCCTCCAGATGTAACTCTTGTAACTCTTCTAATATTTAATATTTTTTGATCAAATTCTGGCTTTGTTCTTTCCCCTCTTCCCTGAAAACTTTTTCTAGAATTTTTCTGTCTATCACCACCACCAAAAGATTTATTTGCTCCAGCAGGACCAGAAAAATTACCCTTGAAAGAAGGTCTTGGACCTGAACCGATTGGAGAACTTACCGTTCCTGCAACCTTTGGAGTTGTAATCGCTTGGTTATTCTCTATTTTTTTGTTTTCTGTTGTTGTATCCATCTTTTTTATAATATCATTTATTTCTTGTTATTTTTTTGTTTTTATTCATAGCCATTCGTATTATTCGTACCTGCCCGAATGACTGAATGTACTCATTCGGTCGGGCGGGTATATTGGTATGTTTAACTTAGAACTTAAGTCCTCCTTCTCTCGCACCATCTGCAAAAGATTTAATTTTACCAGTATAAATAAAACCACCTCTATCAAAAACAACTTTTTTAATTCCTTTTTCTTGGGCTATTTTTGCAATTTCTTTCCCAGCATTTAAAGATTTTTCCATAAGATTCTTACCTTTAACTTGGCTAGTAGAAGAAGAAACAATAGTTTTATTTTCTGTGTCATTAATTATTTGTCCATAAACAGCTGTATTTGATCTATAAACTGAAAGTCTTGGCATTTCTAAAGTACCAGATATTTTTGCTCTGATCCTTTTATGTCTTGTCTGTATTTTTATTTTTTTATTCTTTGAATTCTTCATCTCTTTTTTTGTTATTATTCGTACCCATTCGTTGTATTCGTACCATTAGTATATTGGTATTGTTTAAGCAGTCTTCTTTCCTTCTTTTCTTCTTATAACTTCTCCCTCAAATCTTATACCCTTACCCTTATATGGTTCTGGTTTCTTTATTGCTTTGAGACTAGAAGCAAAACTGCTAACCAATTCTTTGTCTATTCCAGAAATTACTAAAACTCCTTTATCTGAAAGTGCTTTAATACCCTTTGGAATTGACATTTTAACTGGATGTGAAAATCCAACTTTAAAAACTATTTCATTTGGCCCTACATCTGCTTTATATCCAATACCTTCAACCAAAAGTCTTTTTGTATAACCAGTATTTACGCCATCAATCATGTTTTTGATATGAGAAGTAAAAGTACCCCACAAAGCATTATTTTCCAATGTTTGTTTTACTGGCTTAAGCTCCACCCTATTTCCTATAACTTCAATCTTTATTTCCCTCTTAAAATCTCTTGAAAGTTCTCCGAGTGATCCTTTTACATTAACAACATTACCATTAACCTTAACTTCGGTCTTTGCTGGTATTTCTATTCCTTTTTTTCCTATTCTTGACATTTTTTTGTATTTGTATTATTCGTATTCATTCGTATCATTAGTATAATTCGTATATTTGTATGTTTAACTACCAAATCTTAAACATAACTTCTCCACCAACCTTTTGTTTCTTTGCTTCCTTATCTGTCAAAATACCATTTGGTGTTGAAAAAATTGTTGAACCAAATCCACCTTTAAAAACTTTAATATCAGAAGAACTCTGATAAACTCTCCTTGATGGTTTTGAGATTCTTTGTGCCCCAATAATTTTAGGTGTCTTATCAAATTTATATACAAGTGCAATTTCAATCATTTTTCCATTTTTGCTTTTTGTAACTGATTTGACAAATCCTGCTCTAACAAGAGCGTCTGCAATAGCATCCTTAATTTTTGAACCGTAAACAGAAACAGACTCCTTTCCTACAAGGTTGGCATTCTTAAGTCTCATTATGAAATCTCCTATAATATCTGTTACCATGATGATTTTTTAATTCCAGGAATTTTTCCCTGATTAGCAAATTCTCTAAAACAAATTCTGCAAAGATCAAAGTCTCTCATATACCCATGCTTTCTACCACAACGAAAACATCTCCTCACTACTCTTGAGGCAAATTTTATTTTTTTCTTTGATCTTGCTATTGTTGATTTCTTAGCCACTTTAAATATAAATTAAAAAAGCTCTTAAAAGCTTGTTAAGGAATACTAGCAAAATATCCTTTAGAAGTCAATAAGTATATGCCCCTTTATTATACATATACTTAAACATAAACTGATACTAAAAAAACCGGTATTTTAACCGGTTTTTTTGTTTTTTATATTTAATTTATTTCTTCCCTTTTTTGATATCTTCTTCTTTCTTAAATGGGAAACCTAAATACTCTAAAAAGCTTTTTGCTGTCTTTTTGTCTTTAGCTGTTGTAACAATAGTGACAGCCATTCCAAAGACATCTTTTAAATCTTCATCTGAATTTTCAGGAAATACTGTATTTTCTTTCATACCAATTGTGAAATTACCCATATTATCTATTGCTTTTGAAGAAAGTCCTCTGAAGTCTTTAGTTCTTGGCAAAGCAATATAAACAAGCTTATTAAGAAAATCAAACATTCTTTTTCCTCTTAATGTAACTTGATAACCAACTGGATCTCCTTCTCTTACTTTAAAAGTAGCAATAGATTTTTTTGCTGATCTTAGAGATGCTTTTTGACCAGTGATTTTTGAAAGTCTATCTTCTATAATTTTATTTTTATTTTTGTCCTTAAGAGAACCAGTACCACAACTAACAACCACCTTCTCAACTTTCGGAGATTGCATTTTATTTTTGATACCAATTTTATCTTTCAAAAGGTCAAAAGCTTTATTCTGTTTTTCTTTAAGTGAAATCATGATGATTTTATTATGAACGGAGTGAATTTTAAAATCTCATCCCCTCCCCAGTTTTGTATTATAGAAGCTTCTAAAATTCAAAACTGGGGAGGGATTAAGTAAATTATACTCAACTGCGTTCGTTAATTTTCTAAATCTCCTTCCCTGTTTTCTTGTTTATTCTGATTTTTTTACCAGAAATACTTTTCATACCAACTCTTGCTCTCTTACCACCATCACAAATCATAACGTTGGAAGCATTAATAGGCATCGCTTTGTCTATAATTTGTCCCTTTGATCCTGATTTTGTTGGTCTTTGGTGTTTTTTGTGGACATTTATACCTTCAATCAAAACTAAGTTTTCCTTAGGGAAAGCTACAGCAATTTTACCGGTTTTACCCTTATCTTTCCCAGCAATTACTATTATGTTATCCCCTTTTTTAATTTTCATATTTATATTTTATTTTTATTCGTAGCCATTCGTATTATTAGTATAATTCGTATATTGGTATGTTTATCTAAACAATCTCAGGTGCTAAAGAAGCGATCTTTTGAAAACCTAATTCTGCGATTTCTCTTGGAATAGGGCCAAAAACTCTTCCAGCAATTGGATCTTTTTTCCCTTTTTCTATGATAACAACTGCATTTTCATCAAATCTGATATAAGAACCATCTGTTCTTCTGTATGGCTGTCTTTGTCTAACAACAACACCATAAAGAATGTCTTTCTTTTTAACTTGTTTTCTTGGCTCAGCTTTTTGAACAGAAAGAACAACAACTTCACCCAAGGTAGCCCATCTTTTTTTAGAACTTCCAAGAATTTTAAAAACTCGTCCTATTTTGGCACCTGAGTTATCAGCTATTTTAATTATTGATTTATCTTGTATCATTTTATTTTTTGACTTAATTATTCGTACTCATTCGTTGTATTCTTACCATTCGCCCGCCCGAACGACTGAAAATATTTTCGTTCAGTCGGGCGGGTATATTGGTATGTTTAACTTAAAACTCTAAACTTCTTATTCTTTGAAATTGGTCTTGTTTCGATTATTTCAACAACTTCCCCTTCTTTGTGTTTATTTCCCTCATCGTGCGCCATAATCTTATTCTGTTTATTTATAAATTTTCCGTATTTAGGGTGTTTCTTAAATGAATCAATAGAAACAACAATAGAGTCTTTCATCTTTGCAGATACAATCACTCCCTTTAAAATCTTTCCTTTATTATTTTTTTCTACTTTGTTTTCCATCCCAGTTGTAAATTTTAATTCTTATAATGTTTATTAAATATTGATGTTTTATACTTTTTGCACTTTTATCAGTTTACTCATTTCCGTTGAATTTACAACAGGACAAGTATTATTAATAATGATTACTTAACATCCTTTAAAGTCGTAATAATCTGTGCGATTTCTCTTCTTATATTTCTGCCCTCTCTGACATTTTTTATTTTACTTCCAGCAATACCAAACTTAAAAGCATTGAGTGCTACCTTCTTTTCTTCAAGCATTTTTTCCATCTCTGCTTTTGTTTTCTTTTTTAAATCTATAATTTTCATCTTTTTATATTTTTATTATTCGTATTTATTCGTATTATTAGTATAATTCGTATATTGGTATGTTCAACTATTTATCTTGCAATTACCTTTGTCTTAACGGGAAGTTTTGTACCACCTTTTCTAAGCATTTCTCTTGCTGAGACTTCATCCATACCGTCAACTTCGAAAAGAACTCTTCCAGGCTTAACAATGGCTACATATCCCTGTAATTCACCCTTTCCTTTTCCCATTTTAACTTCAGCGGGCTTTTGTGTATAAGGGTGATCAGGAAAGATTCTTGTCCAAATCTTACCAGTCTTTGACATTGAGTGAGCGATCGTTTTTCTTGCAGCTTCTATTTGCGTTGATTTTATTCTACCAGCTGTCATTGCTTTCAAACCAAAAGAACCGAAAGAAACCTTTGTTCCTCTTGATTCAACACCAACCTTTTCAGAGTTTTCTCTAAAGGTATGTGCTTTTCTAAATTTTACTTTTTTAGGCAATAACATATTTTTATTTAAAATTATTTCTTTTCTTTATCAAAAATATCCCCCTTGTATATCCAAACTTTTATTCCAATATCACCATATGTCATATGGGCTTTTTCCTGTGCATAATCAATATCAGCTCTAAGTGTTTGAAGTGGTACTCTACCCTTCTTCATTTCTTCAGATCTTGCAATTTCAGCACCACCAAGTCTACCTCCACAGTAAAGCCTTACTCCTTTGACATCTCTGTTGGCCATAACCTTTTCTATGGTTTGCTTCATAACTCTTCTGAACGGCATTCTTTTCTCTAAACCTTCAGCAATCATCATAGCTACAATAGCTGAGTTAGATTCAGGTGATTTTATCTCTTCAATATCCAATTTAAAATCTTCAGGAACAGAAAGTTTATTTCTTTTTGAAAACTTCATAATATCTTTTCTGAGTTTAATAGAACCTTCTCCGCTTCTACCTATAATAACACCCGGTCTTGATGTTTTAATTATAAGTCTAAAAGATTTATCATTTCTTTCCATTTCAATAGAAGCAATGTACTGGCTTCTCATTTTCTTTTCAAGATATTCTCTAAGCATCATATCGCTTCTCAAAAAGCTTCTGTATGTTTTTCCAGATGAAAACCATCTAGATTTCCAATCTCTTAAAATTCCCAATCTATGTGCATATGGATGTACTGTATGTGGCATAATTAGTTTTTAGCTTCTAGCTTTGAGCTTTTAGCTTTTAAATTCTTTGTTTTACCTGTCTTTTCTTCAACTTTCGACTTTAGACTTTTTACTTTCGACTTCTTCATGGGCATATTATCTATAGTATCAAGCTCTATAAAAACATGACTTGTCCTCTTCTTTATAGGATAAGCCATACCTCTTGCTCTTGGCATTCTTCTCTTTAAGACGGCACCTCCATCTACTCTAAATTCTTTTACAAAAAGTTTATCGGCTGTAATATTAAAATTGTGTTCTGCGTTCGCAATAGCAGAATCAAGTAAATCAGACAAAGGTTTTGATGCTCTTTTAATCAAAAAACTGATAGAACTTTTTGCATCCTCAACTTTTTTCCCTTTTATAAGATTAGCAACTAATCTTACTTTTCTTGGGGACTGTCTATAATCATTTAATTTTGCAGTAATCATTTATTTAATTATTTTTTAGCTTCAGTTGTAGCTTTAGCTGCTTGTGCTGCTGCAATTTCTGATTCTTTAGCTTTTATATCAAGATCTTTCTGCATCTTTCCTCCATGTCTTGTAAACTTCCTTGTAGGAGAAAATTCACCTAATCTGTGTCCAACCATTTCTTCGTTAACCAAAACTTCAATGTGTTGTCTGCCATTATGTACACCAAAAACAAAACCAACCATTTCTGGAGAAATCTGACTTCTTCTTGCCCATGTTTTAATGACCCCAGTTTCAACCGGTTTCTTTCCTTCTATTTTCTTTAGAAGTTTTTCATCTACGTATGGTCCTTTTTTTATTGATCTCGCCATAATATTTTATATAAAAACAAAACAATAAGCTCTAATGAGCTCGAAATTACATATTAGCAAAACTAGCGAGAATGTCAACTGCTTTTTATAGATTACTAAGAAGGCCCATAATTAATAAACTAATACCAATTATTATGGCGAACGCTAAAAGAAATTTAAGAAAGGTTTTATTAAACATAAATATTTATTTACCCGAGAAAATTTTTGCCAATAAAGATTATTTGGTCATCTGTCAATTAGTTCTATAATTCTAGCATATTATTACACGAAAACAGAATAATTCTCTATAATTAATCTTTAAAAAACATTGGCAAAAACTTTAGCGGGCCAGTTATATCATCAAAAGTCATAAAATATTCTAGCGAAAGATTTAAGACCTCTACCTACAAAATTATTCCAAAAACCACTAGTAGAAGTAGAATTACCGCTAATCGTGCTTTCTACAACAGAAGCAGTTTGCGTAGCGACTTCTTCATCATCTGCTTTTTTAGCTGTTGATATAACAACGACTTTTTCTTCACTTTTTATTGTATTTTTTTCAACCAAAGACTTCTTATAATCAAGAATTAAACTTTCTGCTTTTTCCTGGGATATTCCTAAAATATCTTCAATTGTATGTGAATTTTTAACTGAATTTTCTAAAACAAGACTACTATTGTGTCTTACAGATACAACCTCCCCGCCCGTCGGATTAATTAATCTTAATAAATCATTATCATTTACAATAATTTTTGTATTATCTTTTGATAAAATAATACTTTTTCCAGGACCAACAATAGTATCTTTTGGAAAAACAAATCTAGAAAGTAAAACATTAATGACCCAACCTCCTAAATTTATTTCTACCCTACCATTATTTTTAACTTCTATATCACCATCTATTAAAGTTTTAATAGAAACATCAGGCGAAAGAACCTTTACTGATGTCCTTGAAACAGATTTTTTATCACCGATTTCAGCATTTAATACAACATTATAGTCACCTAAAAACTTATATGAATGGACTACTTTTTCACCATCAATACTAATACCATCACCAAAAGACCAACTAAAATTTGGAGACCTTCCTTCAATACTTTTATCGATTTTATATTTTGCCACAAATTCTATAGGAACTCCGATATATGTGATTCTCTCCCTGCCAGCAGAAATTTCAAACAGCGAGCTACCATCATTGTAATCACTCAAATCCTCTTCACTTGAATGTAATGAGATACCATTCGGAATAGTATTATTCGGCCCTGTATTGCTCGTATTTGGCTCAATTATTGGATCTTCACCATCAGATGGGGTTGTGACTTGATTACCTATATTGATAGATTGAATAATACTACCAAAAGATTTTCCACTTTTTGATTTTGCAAAAACTGTAATCACATGATTACCTTCTGACAAACCTTTATAGTAAAAAGTTCTTTTTACAGAACTTGAAGCAATATAAACACTAGATGCAGAAAAATCTGAAGGTAACGTAGCAAGAGGTTTCCATGTATCCTTATTAGAAGAAAATTCACCATTTCCTGAAGATATAAGATTAAAATAAATTGTTTCGTTGGCTTTTTGTTCGTTTCCGGATAAATCTTGAACTTGAATCGTAATTGGACCAGATACTTGTCCTAGCGGAATCGTTTGTATATCAGTAAAAAAAACTATCCTTGAAACATCAGCAAAAACATAATTAACATTAATTAAAATAGAAAAAATGACTAAAAAAATAGTCATAAATAAAGATGTTTTTATTCTTTTATTTAACATAACTAAAAGCCAGTTTATCATTTTGAAGACATAATGCAAACTAAATCTTTCCCCTTTCCCCACCTTAATTAAGGTTAAAATTGACAAGGAGTATCCTGTCCGACTCCACGGAGTCCTAACATACCACCTCCCCTCGCTGACTCGGTACTCCTCTAAACATACCGCCCCGTTTCGCAGACTCGACACCCCGCCTTAACTAAGGTGGGGATTTATTGGAAGTGCTTCGCACCACTTTATTCAGAGGAGACTCGGAGAGAAAGACTCGAAATGATTACGTCTTTAATCTCCTCCTAGATTAGGAGGAGTGGCATTCTGATGACGAGGTGGTGGAAATTCAGACATTAAAAAAACTGAAATGCAAAAAATCAGTAATAGACTTCCCCCCACAAAAGACTGTCCTTTGTAAACTTTTTCAATCACAAAACCGACCTTTTAGTCGGTTTTGTAGTTTGAAATTTTTGTATAATAGTTATTAACTATAAATCAATTACTAGTCAACAAGTAATTTGTTAGTAAGCATTTTCATAAGAGAAGCTGCATTTTTCTGTGCAGTTTTTGCATCAGCGCTTTCGACAAACTTGTCCCAGCTTTTGATAATATCAGCATCTTTGATTTCTCTGACATCATTTTCTAGCTTTACACGATTATCATATGAGATTGTCTTTCCTACCTCTGTATTCAAAACAACATCTACGAATAGCTTGAGGAAACGAGATACTTGGATGTTTGTTCCAATGCTGTCTTCCTTTTGCATTTGTTGCTGTTTTAAATTCTCTGTATATTGAATACTAAAAAAAATATTTCCGGCAACTAATACAACCAATAAAATGTTTGTGACTATCTTTGTCTTATCTAATAAGAAAGACTTTTTGACTTCATTTTGATCCATAAAAATTTTTACCCGTTAAAATTTTGATTGACTCATCCGCCTTGGGTGGATGCCAGTAAAATCTTTGATTTTACATCAGTCAAAACTTTTTTGGGTGAATTAATAATTAATAAAACATTATACTACACTACCCTATCCCCCTACAAATTGAGCCAATCCAACACCTTATATAACCATGGTGTTGAACTATTTGTAGTTTGACTAGCGGGTGCTGGACTGAGGACTTCTATTATAAGTGGAAGAGGTGAAGCTGAAGTCTTTAATACATGTCTTCCAGAACCAAGAGTTATATTCGCATAAGCAATGTTTCCATTATTAGAGAAATAAACTGTTTTACTATTATTCAATAATCCTGTGATTTCTCCAGTAATTGTTGGAGTAAGAGATATTGTTAATTTAGTTCCAGAAGCGACACGAACAGATTGAGCTAAATTACCTAAATCATTTACTAAGTATGTTCTGAGTGTAGTGCTTCCGTTTGAGATACTAAACAATCCTGGGATTTCATTCCCTGTTCGTGGAAGTAGTACAAGAGGGTTTCGTATTAATGATACAAAATTTTGTTCTTTAGTAAGACCAAGAGATTTTAGATAATCTTTTAATTTTGGAGATTCTTTTAGAGTATTCTCTACTTGGCTTGGAAGTGGTGCAAATAAGAATGAAGTGAGTTGTGGTACAAAAGTAAATGATGATTCTCCTGTGCTTCCTCCAAAGACTGGAAGGTCTTTTAGAATTACTTTCTCAGGAACTGTTACAGGAAGTTCGATAGCATTTATCGGTGGGAGAACTTTTGGTGTTGTGGGGTTAGAGGTTGGGTTTGTGGTGGTAGTAGAGGTTATAGTATTATCCAACGATTGAGTTGTTATATAAAAGTTACCTGAGTATCCACAATTATCTCTGGCTGTGTTTGCTTCACCATTACATACAAAGATTTTCCATTTAGCACTTGCTGGAACGTCTTTAATATCTGCCATAACTGGTTTATAAACAAGAGAATTATTTGATGATTCAATCACAGTACTACTACTTATAGTCCCAATCAATTTCATCGAATCAGTGTCTGCTAATGATAAGTAAACTAAAGTATTATTTTCTTCATCAAAAGACTTCCAACTTATTTCGTAATCAATACCTACGATCCAAGTATCTCCTTGCGCTGGACGTATGACAGTACCAGGATCTTTTACAGCAGTCCTTCTTCCGGTTGACCTAGAGCTTACAGGTCTCCAATTTGTAGAAACTTTATAATCAACATATCCACCATTTAAATGATTGAATGATATCCAACCAACATTTTCACCATATGCATAACCGGTAAATTCACCACTCGAATCTATTGAAACACCCCAGGTTCTGCTACTCATATTTGTAGAAGTTCCAAAATCTATCCAACCAGTATTTTCATTCCAAGCATATCCAGAAAGTTTACCCTCTCCATTGTTTGCTACTTTATAAGAATAATCACAAGAATCTGCATTGTTACAATTTAATGATATCCAACCAACATTTTCACCGTATGCATAACCCCACAAAGCATTGTCAGCAACATAAGTTGCTACTCCTGTTGATGAAGCAAAATCTATCCAACCAGTATTTTCATTCCAAGCATAGCTATTAGTTGAAATTTTCCAACTGTTAGTTACAGCGGCTTGTCCATCAGTATCATAAACAAAAGCATTATAAACAGTAGCAAAACCAAAGAATTTTTTAATTCCATCTTTACTATAATAGGATAGAACACCTAGAGCCAAGATTACAATTATAACTAAAACAATAATTCCAAATTTACTTTTATTTTTTGTTTCCATATAGTTAATTTATATTACTTTTAATATTATAGCATTTATATTAAAAAAAGTGCAACTGTGGATAACTGCCAAAATTAAAGGAGGGTATTCCCGACTACCCCAGTAAGACTTTTTTACAACAAACTCTTGTTTATACTCTTACTTATTGTTTCCAAGAATGTTTCATTATTTAAATATTAGATTAATTAGAAAAGTCTTACGGGGCAAGTAAATTTTGAGCATCCCGCACCACTTTCACTATATCTAGGTTAGACAAATCTATGATATATAATATTAATTAAATTATAAAAAAACCTTTTATATCTTTTAAAGTGGTGCTGGGATAAATATATTAGATTGATTAGAAAAGTCTTACGGGGCTCGGTTCTCTTTCCCCGTCCATACTCGGATGGATCCCGTTTGCGACCTAATTTTCTTGAGCAAAGCAATTAGAAAATGGAAGTACCCTTGTGGTGCAACGGGATGACCCCGTAAAATAAAACAATCCCGAAAAATGATAAGAATCATCTCGGGAGATACAAATTTTATCACGAGGCAGGCAGAGGGATGGATTGCCACGAGATTACTCTCGCAAAGACGGAGGAGATTAGATTTTTGACAAGGGTCATCCTTGTCTGACTATATTATCTAAGATAGAGTCTAAAGCTCTATCTATAAAAAACTAAACAACAAAAAACCGCCCACTGATGAAGTGGGCGGTTTTTGGGAATACAACCAATATTAAATGTTTACTAACTCATCTTAAACAATAAAACAGATTTTTTGTCATATCCTCTCAGAAAAGCTTACGAGGTATTAGACACACAATACCACGTCTGTTTTTTTGGAATAGGAATAGTCCACCGACTATTCAGAACACAGCGCGTGTCCTCAACCTCGCAGTTGAACTGACGAGGTATTCGGACATCGCTCACCAATAAATTTTAAATTTATATTGTTTAAAATTTAAATTTAGAAAAAGAAATAGGCCAGTCGCTTTCGCGACTGGCCTATTCCCTAACCTATTCTTCTATAGCGAATCCCATAGATAGAATCACAAGTGGTTATATTAGTAAGTAAGAGTTGAAATATCTGTTGAAGGATAATTCAAGATCAAACTACCTGTTGGATTAACTGCTCCATTAACATCTGTCCATGTGAACAATGTGTTTGCACCCAATGATGTTGAAAGTCCATCCCATGTAGTTGCATTAATTGTTACAGGTGAGTATACCTTGAAGGTAACGCTCTGACCTGCAGCAATATCATATCCACCAACGAATGTTATTGTACCTGTAGCTGCTGTAGTTGTACCTACAGCACCCAAAGAGTTTGTGAAGTCTGTTGTTCTTGTAAGAAGTGTACCGTTAGCATAAACAGTAAGAGATGTTGAAGCTGTTGCTGAACCAGCACCTGATGCGTGTGAAGACAAAGGTAATGTTAACAACTTGATATCTCCTTTTGCGTCTGCTGATACTGTAACTCTAGCAATTTCTTGTGTACCTGAAACAACTCCTGACTTGCTTAGATCAACAAATGTGACTGTTGGTTTTGAACCTACAAGAGTCATCATATTTGTATCAACAGCTAATGTTGTTGTTGAGGTTGTTGTGTTTCCTGCTGTGTACTTATAACCTGTCAATCTTAGACCGGTTGTATTGTTTGAAGTAACACCACCTGTACCAACTTTTGCATAAGCAACAGTAACTGGAACTGATACTCCAGCATTTCCTACTGGAATAGACAAGTTCATACCTGTTACGCTAAAGTTGTTGTTTTCGTCCTTAGTTGCTGTTTGACCACCAACTGTGACAGATACTATGTTTGCTGCTGTACCTGAAGCTGCAAAATACATTTCAGAAATAACTGATGTGCCATTTGTTGAAATGAATTTATAGATACCTGCTGAGAAGTTTGATTCTCCTACAACAAACTGAGCTACTGGTGAACCACCAGAACCTGTTTTAAGTGTAGGAACAGCGAGTGAACCTGCACCTGCTGTGATTGTTTGACCTGTAACAGCTGTCTTAGTGATAGTGACGTTGCTATTTACTCCATAGCCTGAAAGGGCCAATGTTGTTGTAGCGACATCTGCTACTGAACCAAGATCACCATAAATATCTATTGTCTTCGAACTATTTGCAGCGATTGTGAAATCAACTGTAAGGTTGTTTGAAGCTTGTGGATTTATAGGTGTTGTTGAGTTTGAACCAGAGACTGCAACTGACAAATTTGAAACGTTTGTTATTGCACCTGCGAGTCCACCCAATGTAACTGTCAAGCTTGTAACTCTAACTGGTTCTGCTGAACCTGTTTGAACTGTGTAAGAACCAAGTTTTACACCTGAAGTGTTTGGAACAACTGTCTGAGCAGCAGAGTAAGCAGCATTTGTTGAAAGTGAAACTGTTGCTGCCTTAACTGTCATCGTTGGACCTAGAATTCCAGCTGTAGATGGAACTGTTGACAATTGTGATGATTCTTTACCTTGCGCATTACCTGTATAACCAGCCAATGCAACTACGATGGTATTTGATGTTGTTGTAGCATTTGTGCCATTGTATTTGATATCACCTCTTATTTCCACAGTGACTGTTTGACCAGCTGGGATTACAAGTGATGAACCAATGTTGTAAAGTTTAGCTGTACCAGCAGTTGCGATTGTTTGTGTGCTACCGATTTGAATACCGTTTGCATACAAAGCAACGTTGTCTAATTGGTCAGTTGATGAAGCTTGGAGGTAAGAGATTTTCATATCTTCACCATAAGCTTTCATTGTGTATCTAGCCAAAGGAACATTTGAAGCACCTGTGATAACATCACCTGAGCTTAATGTATTATCAAGAGTAACTGTAACTGATCCTCCTGTTGTACTGTTGACTGTCCATGTACCTGATGTTTGTGAACCACTCAATGCAACTGCCAATCCTACATTGTAGTTTGAATCAATTACTTGAAGGTCTGAAGCATTCTGTAATGATACAGTAAATGTTCTTGATGAACCTTTTACTACATCAGCTCTAACTTCGATTGTTCTTGAAGAATCAATCTTGTAAGGAGCACCAGAAAGATCAAAAGTGATCATTCCGTTTGCATCCTGTCCAAGTGATGAAGCTACTTGAACTCCTGAAACAAAAAGTTTTACATTCTGAAGTGCGTCTGCAGGAATTGAACCGATTACTTTAAGAGCTAAGCTCTTAAGATAAACTGCTCTTCCTGAGATAGCCAATGTTGATGACCAAACTGATTGATTGAATGAACCAGATTGAACTGTACCACCAGCAAGTGTTCCAGCTGAAAGTGTTGATGTAGCTGCTGCTATATCAGTTGAGCTGAAAACATTTTGTGCGGCACCACTTATAGGATAAACTGCTGAAACTGGGATGTTAGCTGTAACTCCTGTAAGAGAGATAACAACCAATTGACCTGAAGTTCCTGCGAGTAAATCAGCCTTAACTGCAACTGTGTATGATGCACCTGGTGCAACTGTAAACAATCCGTTTGAAGCATTAAATGTTATTTTTCCTGTTGAAACTGTTGCTGCATCTGTCAATCTAACAGCTCCATTGTAAAGATAAACATTTGAAAGTGTTGTATCAGCTGAAACTCCACCTCTTGCTAATGTTACGTTTGTAACAACAGCTGGTGTAGCTGACTTGTTTGTAAATGTGTATTCAACAAGGTTTGCTGCTGCTTGACCAGCAACTACAGCTGATGCTGCAGGTGATGAAGCGGCCAATGAAACTGAAAGATCTGTTCCTGTTGGAACAACTCCTCCTGGAATAACTACTACTCCTCCGTTCAATGAAGCTCTTGTTTTAGCACCGACATATCCAGCTGCAGGGCTAATACCCTTTTCTAACTGATATTTTATGACGGCTGCTTTTGTTAATGAACCAAAGTAACCTGTCGCTGGAGAAATTCCAAGAAGGTTTTGTAATGCTGTAACTTCAGCACCTTTACTTCCGACTGTAAGGTCTTTAGTAAAAGATCCTGTTACTACAGGTGCGGTAACTGTACCACCCAATATAGCTTTTGCAGCTGCTACTTTATCAGCTGGGATAAGACCCATAGCAGCGAGCAAATCGATATCTGCTGCTGTCAAAGCTGAAACGGTAGAAGCTCCTACCAATGAGAGGACCATTGCCAAACCGACAACAATACCGATCACTGATTTTACTTTTCCATTTATCATAATAAATTTTATAACTAACTTTCGGAGAAAAATCTTTTCCACAACTAACTAATAAAAGCTAATAATTTTGGGAAAGAAAAATTTCTCTTTAATTCACTCATACTCCTTTTTAATTTAAATTCTTGCGAACTAAAATTTAAAAGTTAAGATAAACTATTTCGACTAAAAATTTTCTATCTTAGACGAGTGATTGTCTCTTTTCCTTTTTGAAAACTTAGGAATGACCTTCCTTTGTTTTCAGGATAACGTGATGCTGACAAAAAAACATTCACGACTTTCTTCCTACTATCCCATCAATTTTATATTTTCAAAAGCATTTTTATTTTGAGCAAATAAAAATTTTGTGCAATTGAATTCGACACAAAAAAGATAGGTTAGTTTGCGTAAACTAACTGACCGACTGTAATTCTGAATATTCGATTGTCAAAGTTCTCGACCACTGACAACCGGGCTTGAGCTAGCCCGAATCATCTTACGGAAATTAGGCTAAGCTTTTTAGGCCGCCCTTTTCGAGATAAGAAAAGCATTTTGACATGCAACTTTCAAACCTCAATGTATATTATATATCCTGCTTAAAAAACAAGCAAAATATAACTGTGGATAACTCACATAAACGGATCAAGACCCCTTTGTGTTAGGCCATTGAAATCCGATAACATGCACAATCCACACAGGGTATTGTTGCATAAAAGAGGTAAAAATGCAACCTCCTTGTCATCCCCGCGCAGGCGGGGATCCATTCCCTCTGTCATTCCGTTGCACTACAAGAGTACTTCCATTTTCTAATCGCTTCGCTCAAGAAAATTAGGTCGAGAACGGGATCCATCTTTAATTTCCTGGATCCCCGCCTGCGCGGGGATGACAGAGGGGAATGGATTGCTTCATTACCATTCGCAAAGACAGAACAAAAAATAGAGGGAAAATTTGCTCCGCAAATTTTCCCTCTATTTTTACTAACAGCTAAAAGCTAGTAGCTACCAGCTGATATGGACTCTTTAAGGTCTGACCTTTTTTCAGATTTTAAGGTCAGACCTTTTCCCGTCCATTGTCTTTTATTATGCCAAGAAGTATTTAGACCACCTTCTTTCCCCTTCCTTCTTTAGGACACCATTTGACACCATTGATAGAAGTTCTCGCTGAATTGTCTTTTCGCTACAATCTTTTATATTTACAACAAAGTCTTTAATTGTAAGCTTATTACCACTCTTCAACATAGATAAAATTATATCTTGTCTGTTTGTTTTGTCCTTTTTATTTTTATCGGTCGGCACAACTTCTTTAACAGACATTTTGTTAAGGACATCATTATTTGTAATGTCTTTTATGTCCTTTTGTCCTTTATCAAAAGAGGGATAAAAACCATAAATATTTTTATCTGTATTTTTTAATTCAGAAAGATTTTTTTGATCTGGAATATAATTATAGTCTCCATCAAAAAAATTTTGTTCAAGAGCTATCTTTGCTGAAGAATATGTATTTGTTGAACTTACAATGAAATCTGATAGTTTTTTAAGTTCCGTTGCTATAATTTCATAATTCATTTTCGATATCATATTCACTGTTTTAGCCACATCAAATAATACAGAAGCTTCAAAAAGCTCCTCTAAAAGATTTTTATGAAAATAATCTTCACCCCAAATTCTATTGGACAAACTTAATGCACTTTCAAGCATATCAACGGCGACTGTCCTTATTTTATTTTTCATCGGTTCATTATCGGACATAAATCCAGAAAGTAGATAAAGTGCAGAAACAATCCTTTCTGTCTTTTTAAATACAAAAAGTCCAAAGGTATCACCAGAAAACATTATATCAATATCAACCTTTAAAACATTGATATTTTTGTCATTGTTGGGACTTAGCATGTTATTTTTATTTTCTTTATCCATATTATTATTTCTTAGTGTCTCTTAATAATAGTCCTTTAAAAGAGGACGTGTCTTTTTAACTTGTCCGATTGTTTTTATCAAGGACGAGCAACTGATTTGTGTCTATTATATATGGGACAGGAAAAATGTAAAGTGACAAAACTTTTATTTTATTACATAACGAATTAATAAAACAGATTGTGTGTACTATCCTCGCAGCAAAGCTGACGAGGTATTAGTCACACAATACCACGGCTGTTTTTTTGGAATAGGAATAGTCCACCGACTATTCAGAACACAGCGCGTGTCCTCAACCTCGCAGTCAAACTGTCGAGGTATTCGGACATCGCTCTCCAATAATATAAAAGTTTTGTCATCCCTGCGTAGGCCGGGATCCATTCCATCTTTCATTCCGTTGCAAAACGGAATCCATCTGCTTTGTCATCCTTG